>NZ_NOYB01000011.1:0-274390 GCF_002258235.1 Rhodococcus sp. 06-470-2
GGTCATGTGGATCATGCGGGCTTCTTCGAGGGCGACGGGATCGACGCCGCGGGTGACGACGAGGTAGTCACGCATGACGATGCCGTGCCGGTTCTCCTCGGCGGTCCACCGGCCGACCCAGGTACCCCAGGCACCGTCCTGGGAGAAGTTCTCGGCGATCTCCCGGTGGTAGGACGGCAGGTTGTCCTCGGTGAGGAGGTTGGTGATCATCGCGGCCTGTGCGACGTCGGAGAGCTTGGACTGCTCCGGGTCGTAGTCCTGGCCGCCGAGTGCGGCGAAGTTACGACCTTCGTCCCACGGTACGTAGTCGTGAGGGTGCCACTCCCGAGCCATCGAGATGTGACGGTTCACATTGTCCTCGGCAGTGGGCACCAGCTCTTGCAGAAGCTCGAGCTGTGTCAGATCCCTCGCCATTAGATCGCCTCCATAGATTGCGTACGACCGGTCCAGCTTACGGCACCGTAGGTTCGGTGTGAACCTCGTCGTGGCTGTTCACTTGCTGTTCCGGCGGTCGTGATGTTCGGTGTCGATCGGCGCGAAGTCTCCCCCGAGCGTCGATCTTGCGACCGGCCTTCGCGAGTGCACGACCGCTGCAGTTCCCCCAACACGTCGCTCGGTCTCGGCCGATCGTTACGCCCGAGTGTACGTTCCGGACAGGTGTGAGCACTGTTACTCGGACGGTGTGTGGTGCCCCCAGTAGGACTCGAACCTACGACCTGCGGATTAAAAGTCCGTAGCTCTACCAACTGAGCTATAGGGGCGCGGCTCGAAAGTGTAATGGGCCGCGTAGCGCCAACGGGCAGTACCCCCGGCAGTGGGTTCCGACGGGTCAGCGCCCGAAGCTGCTGCATCCGCTCGGCACCGGAATGCCTGCCAGCCGGTCGTCGATCCAGGCGTACGCGCCGGGAATGCCGCTGAGGGCGACGATCAGGTGTTCGCCGAGATATTCCTCGAGTCTGACGTTCGCACCCTGGGCGCACCACTCGTCGTAGAGGGTCTCGGCTCCCTGTCGAGGAATCCAGAACTCCTGCCTGCCCTGATAGATCATGGTGGGGATGGTGGGCGCGAGGTCGCCGCCGAGACGTGTCGCGGCGATGATGCTCTCGGCGATCTCGGTGCGATCGACATTCGGAACGTTCGAGAGCGCCTGTGCCGGGATCGGAGCCACCACGCCACCGGGGGCGAGCAGACCGACGCACAGGTCCTTGGCGATCGTGGCCAGACGCAGTCCGTCGGCGTTCATCAGCGAGAACATCTCGGGGTATTCCCGTGCCACCCCGAGCGCCGCCGACAGGAAGAGCGTCGATGCGGCCGTGCCGTTCATCGACGTCAGCAGAATCCGGTAATCGGTCGGTGGACCACCGAACGCCGCGCCCACCAGATTCACATCGGGCGCGTACGTGGGGGCCAATTGTGCCGCCCATCCTGTGGCGATCGCCCCACCCGAGTACCCCGTCATGGCGATGGGAGAAGACGCAGGCACGCCGAGCTCGGGGAGTCGAACCATGGCTCGGAGGGCGTCGAGCACCGCGTGTGCGGCCATGCGTCCGGCGGCGTAGGCCTGCCGTGGCCCCTCGTGATCGGTGACGACGACGGCGTAGTTCTTGGCCAGGAACGCCTGAACGGCCGGTATCTCTCGGGCGAGGCCGCGAGGAAGCAGCCACGACGGCGCACAGGTGTTGCCGAGTGAATTGATGGCCATGTTGTATGCCACGACGGGTCGGCTCCCGGCTCCGGTCCACGGTGCGACCGGCACGATCACGGTGGTGGCCGCAGCGACGGGACGGTCCTTGGAATCGTTGGTGCGGAACAGGATCTGAGTCGAGGTGACCGGCGTGAACAACGGTCCGACGGTCACCTGTCTGGTTGCGAGTACGGTCCCGGGAGGTTGTTGTTCGTAGCCTGCAGGGGGATCGAACCAGGGCTCACCCAGTGGGGTGGGTAGATAGAGAGCCGGGTCGGCGACGGGGGCCACGAAGTTGCCCAGGGGGTCTGCAGGCGCCGTGCCGGTCGTCGACAGAGCGAGTACGACCACCGCGAACGACGTTGTGATGGAACGAAATACGCGAATCGGCACCTTCATGGCATGCACTCGTTTCCGATCGGCCGAACTACTCCATGTGGTGCATGTCACAGTAATTCAGTACAGGTGCGAGTTCGGTGCGAGTCCGGGAACGTGTCGAAAACGTTACCGACCGGTCTTTCTCATATCGATTACCGGGCAATGGATTTGACCGAGGGCAGACAGCGGTTTCGGCGTATTCGATTGCCGATCACTAGATTTGAAATGCTAACGAGCAACGCGAATCAGTTCTGGTCCGAGATCCGTTACCGTGAAATGTAATTCGGTTTTCAACCGAAAGTGCGTGGTGTGCTCTGAGCGACGTGAAGGATACGTCGATCGTTCGTTTCACGGAACTCGGCTGTACCCCGGGTCGCTGCCGCTGGCGAATCGGTCGAGCCGCAAGTCGGCACGGGGTCGGTAAGGGGGGCGGTCCGAAGAAGGTCGCGTCGGCGACAGCGGTGGACCGAGTGGAAAGCGGCTCGAGTGCGCACCCCCTGCAGCGCACTCGAGCCGCGCAGATCATACCATCCGGCTTGTTTCGGACGCCTAACCGATTTTTCCGACGGATGTGTGTGGCGAAGCGAACCGTAGGTGAGTCGACTCACGTGTCGTTCGGGTGAAGTACTCTCTATATGTACTACCTGCGGATACGCAGGGCGCTTGGGGCTCGGAGGCACGGAATAAATGGCACAACAAGAGCGCGCACGGCGGACCCGGGCTGCCATCGTGGAGGCGGCGGCGGCGGAATTCGCCAAGCGTGGATACGCAGCGGCATCCGTCAACACCATCTTGGAGGGCTCCAACGCCACCAAGGGTGCGATGTATTTCCATTTCCAGTCGAAGGAAGATCTGGCCCGAGCCGTGCTCGGGGCCGGTCTGGATCGGTACGTCGCCATCACGGAGAAGTGGGCCGACACCACCGCACACCCGTTCTGGGTCATCCGCGGGATCGTGGACGACATCGCGCAGAACTTCCAGAACGACGTGATCGTGCGCGCCGAGTTCCGGTTGATAGTCGAGCCGGAGTTCTACGCGGAGGTGCACTCCGGGGGCGGTCGCGTCTGGGGAGCTCAAGGCCACAAGCAAGCCGAGCGCGCTCTCGCGATGGGCGACCTCAAGCCGGAGTTCGACGCAGCCAAATTCGTGCGGGTGCTTGCCGCGTCGATGGCCGGTCAGCGGTACATGTCGGATCTGGTTGCCGACAACGCGGATCTGCGCGAGCGGTTCGAGGAATCCGTCGAGGTCGTACTGCTCGCCATGGCGTCCGAGCGTTGGCTCGCCGAGTTCAAACTGCACGGGTGGGAGCACTACGGCGAAAACTGCGCGAAAACCACCTCTGACCTGCCGGTTTGAGATTTGCAGCGAAAGTGTCCTAAGCTATCCCAGCTCCCAACGGAACGCCGTTGAGGGTAACGTCGAAGCAGTTCGGCGGGCCCCCTTCGTCTAGCGGCCTAGGACGCCGCCCTTTCAAGGCGGTAGCGCGGGTTCGAATCCCGTAGGGGGTACGTAGGAAGAGATCGGATTGACAATCCGGTCGGCAGTACAGCATTCTTCGTTTCGCTTCCCGCGTGATGCGGATTTGCAGTTCGGAGAGTTGGTGCGCTAGAAATAGCGCGGCAACAACAGCAAGGCCCTGTGGCGCAGTTGGTTAGCGCGCCGCCCTGTCACGGCGGAGGTCGCGGGTTCGAGTCCCGTCAGGGTCGCAACATCGGTACGAAGGTACCGACATTGCGATGGCATTGTTTCACCGGTGCCGCCCGGCCAGGTAGCTCAGTTGGTACGAGCGTCCGCCTGAAAAGCGGAAGGTCGCCGGTTCGATCCCGGCCCTGGCCACCACGGTGTTGGATCGACAAGCACGATAAAAGCCCCTTCCGGTCGTCCGGCAGGGGCTTTTTCGTTCCCAGGAGTTATTGTCGACGCGTGGACGTGATCGATCGAGCTCAGGAGGATCTGGCGCGCGGAGACAGTATCGCCGCTCGAGATCGGCTGGTCGGCGCACTGGTCCGGAACCCGACGTCGCCCGGCATCCTAGAATTGCTCGCGTACACGCATCTGGTACTCGGCGATCGTGCGGCGGCCGGAGCCGTCTGGTTCCTCACCGACAAGTCCGACGACGATCCGACGGCGTCCGCAGCGTTCGCCGCCCTGGAGAAGCAGTACCGGTCGCCTCTGATGATTGCGCGGGCACTGCCCATCCACGCGCCCTCCGATTGGTATCCCACTCGCGCTCGGATACGGCTGGAGCGGCTGGGTGCCGCGATCGAAGCCAACGGTCAGCACTGGGTGCCGCCACGAGACGTCGTGTATTTCGACGAGGACGGGCTGAACTCGGACGACTTCTACGGCCGGGACGGCGATCAGGACGACTCGGAGTACGACCGCGCAGGGTCGAATTACCGAACGGTGCGGCAGCGGGCGATCGCGGCGACCATCGTCATCGCGATCGCTGCCACCTCGGCATCGGTGGTGCTGGCACTCGTCTTCGGGTGACGCCGGTTCACGGACGAAGCGTGCGGCACCGAGCGTAGAGTCGCGAAAGAATTTCCGCCGACGATCGAGGGTGACGAGTTTCCATGGGCACAGCGAACGGTGCGGCGTCACCGGCTCCGCGAGACGACAACTATGCCGTCAACCTCGAGCAGGCGAGGGTGTTCGCGAGAGGGCTGGCCGAACATATCGAGACATGCTCGGCGTCCATCGAACTGGCGCAGTCCGAGGCATTTCGAGCTCGCGCGGATCGCGCCGAATCCCGTGCCCGAGCGTTCGAGTCCGAGGCGTCGACGCTCCGAACCGAGCTCTACGAGATGTACCGACACATCGACGCGATGACGGCACGCTTTCCGGAGCTGCGCAGCGACCCATCCGTTCGCGGCTAGCTCTCCGGAGCGCTCGTTCGATCAGAGGGCAGCGGAATCGGTGACCAGGCCGAAGGTCGTCTCTGCGCCTCGACGGCCTAGTGCCGATCCCCAGACCTCGTACACCGCGTCGGTGGCGGAGGATCGCTCGATGTCGCGGCCCTCCGCGACGGTGATGAGCGTGCGAGAGAGCTCGAACAGACTGACCCGGTGATGTCTCGCGGTCGTGAACAGCTCGTCGATGGCGTCGGCAACGGATCCACCGTGGATCCCGATGAGCACTCCGGTTGCGATGTCCACGTGAGTGCGGGACGCAGGCGATTCGGGCAGTCTGTCGGTCATCTTTTTCCTCGAGATGGTGTGTGGTCGGTGCGGATGACCGAAGTGGATCCTGGCGTCGAGCGGCTTCACTGTCTCACACGGACATGACATTTCATACCGTCGGTTTCGCCCGCACGTGCATCCGCTCGCCCTGGGGTCCGAACAGGCTCAGAAGCTCCACCGGTCGGTTTCCGACGGCACCGAACCAGTGCGGCACACGGGTGTCGAATTCGGCTGCCTCGCCTGCCTTCATCGTCAGATCGTGCTCGCCGAGAATCAGCCGCAGGGTGCCGTCGAGGACGTACAACCACTCGTACCCCTCGTGTGTCCGCGGACGCGGCTCCGAGCCTTCCGGGCGGACCAGGAGCTTGTACGCCTGAAGGCCGCCGGGACGCAGCGTCAGCGGCAGGATGGTCACGTGTTCGCGAACGGTGGCCGTGGTGCGCACCCGAGGGTCCGCCACGGGCGGAGCGGTCACCAGATCGTCGAGTTTCATCTGATGGGCACGAGCGATGGGCCACAGCAATTCGAGGCTGGGCTTGCGGTCACCGGACTCGAGTCGCGACAGTGTGCTGATCGAAATTCCCGTGGTGTCCGACAGCGATGCCAGGGTGGTGTTCTTCTCCATCCTGATGCGCTTGAGGCGGGGACCGAGGCCCGCGATGACCTCGTCCAGGCCAGAGATCGAATCTTCCATGACACCATTGCAGGTTCGGCAACGAGGTTTGTCAACCCAGGAAACATCGAGGCGCGAAAACGGCCCGCGAAAACGGCCCGCGGGCGACGGCAGGCGGCACATACTCGATCGATGACCGGTCGTCCGGGGACCACGTACCGCAGTGGCATGATCCGCGATGCCTACGGAAGCAGTGCATCCGAGGCGTTCATGGTCGTCGCCATCGTGACCATTCTGATCACAAGGGCTTACCTGGAGTTGACCGACTATCCCCAGGTCGGGGGCAAATCGTTGCACATCGCTCACGCCCTGTACGGCGGCGCTGCGATGATGCTCGCGTTGCTGATCGGGTGGATGTTCATCGGGTTCGGCGTTCGAGTGTTCACGGTGGTGCTCGGCGGAATCGGATTCGGGCTCTTTCTCGACGAAGTCGGCAAATTCGTCACCAAGGACAACGACTATTTCTACGGACCCTCGTCGGAGATCATGTACGTCCTGGTGGTGCTGCTGTTGGTGTTCAGCAGGATCGTTCGGGAGTTCCGCCGGCCCTCGGTCGACGAATCGCTGGCCAACGCGGCTGCGATCGCAGCCGACGGCGTCGCGCACGGCCTACCCGAGCATCGACGCGACTGGGCGCTACGCATGGTCGCGCGGGCCGAGGCCGAGGGTGCCGACGCGGACACCGTGGCCGGGACCCGACTGTTGCTCGGCCGCGCTCGACAGTCGACGTCGCGGACCCACTCGCTGAAAAATGTCGTTCCCCGGCTGATTCCCGCGTTCTTCACCAGCGCCCGGTGGATTCCCGTCGTCGGGTGGGGGTTGGTTCTGCTCTCCGGGGCGGGTGTGGTGTTCGGGATCGTCGAGCTCGTCATCGGGGACCTGCACATCGATCGACGCGACCTGACGATCGACGTCGACAGAATGGGAATCGCCAGCGGGATCCTGTTCGTCAGTGCCTGCCTCACCTTCGTCACGGCGCTGCCTGCGATGCTGTGCTTGCGTGCTCGGGGACCGCTCTGGCCGCTGCGAACCCTCCGGGTGTCCGCGTTGATCTTCACTCTTCTCAACGCCCTCGTGGACTTCGCTCAGGAGGGTTTCGCCGCGCTGGGGAATGTGGCGGTGGGACTGTTCGCGCTCGCGGTCATCTCGCATCGAATCACCGTCCGTACCGCCGAGCTCACGTCGGAAGCTGCTGCGACGCAGGCGGATCGAGACTCCGATTGCTCTCGAACCGTCGAATCAGGCCGCTGAGCGGATCGACGAATTCGATCGAACGCGCCAGTAAGCGAAGCGGATCTGAGTAGTCGTCGTCGGCGACCTCACGGAACGACGGATAGAAATTGTCGCCGACGATCGGAATGCCCAACGAGCACAGATGAACTCGAAGTTGATGCGTCTTCCCGGTTCGCGGACGCAATCGATACAGGCCGTGGACTCCGAACGTGTCGACGAGCTCGACGAGTGTTTCCGCGTTGGGCTCGCCCGGTACTTCTCGGGCCTGAAGAACGCCGCGCTCCTTGATGATTCGGCTGCGTACCGTCAGCGGGAAGTCGATGTCCCGGGAGCGTGGGGCAATCGCCTCGTAGTGCTTGGTGATGGTGCGTTGAGCGAAGAGTTCCTGGTACGGCCGGCGGGCCTGCTGTCGCACGGTGAACACCAGAACCCCTGCGGTGAGCCTGTCCAGACGGTGCGCCGGGCTGAGCTCGGGCAGGTCGAATCGGCGGCGGAGCAGAACGAGGGCAGAGCGAGCGATGTATGCGCCGCGCGGAGTGGTGGCCAGAAAATGCGGCTTGTCGACGACGAGCAAGTTCTCGTCGCGATGGAGGACGTCGAGTGAGAACGGTACCGTCGGCTCCACCGGCGGGTCGCGGTAGAGGTAGATGTCCGCCCGCGGTCTCGCGACGGTCGTCGAATCGACGGGTACGCCTGCTGCGTCGACGATCTCGCCGCTCGCAACTTTCTCGGTCAGTCGGGCGGCGTCCTGCGGGAACCGGGCGCGCAGGTACTCGAGCACCGTCGCTCCGGTCGCGACCTCCGGCATCCGCACCCGAGTGGGATCGAGGCCGTCGCGCAACGGGAGGGGAGCGGCGGGCATGCACCGACTGTAATCGGTCTGGGCATGGAAACACCCCGGCCGGAAATTCCGGCCGGGGTGTGGTCTGCGGTGAAACCGTTCGGGTTCTACCTAGATGGTGACAACCATCTTGCCGGTGTTCTCGCCCTTCATCAGGCCGATGAACGCCGAGGGGGCGTTGTTCAGACCGTCGACGACCGTCTCGTCGAATTCGACTGCGCCGCTGCCCAGCCACTCGGTCATCTTCGAGCGGAACTCTTCGGTCACGTGCGCGTAGGAGCCGACGATGAAGCCCTTGAGCGTCAGTTCCTTGCCGATGGCGAGGGCAAGGTTGCGCGGTGCCGGGGTCGGTTCGGTCGAGTTGTACTGAGCGATGGCTCCGCACATGGCAATTCGGCCGTACTTGTTCATCGAACCGATGGCGGCCTCGAGGTGCTCGCCGCCGACGTTGTCGAAGTACACGTCGATGCCGTCCGGTGCTGCCTGTCGCAACTGCTCGGCAACCGGGCCGTCGTGGTAATCGAACGCCGCGTCGAAGCCGAGCTCGAGCAGGCGAGCCACCTTCGCGGGGGATCCGGCACTGCCGATGACCCGAGATGCGCCGAGGGCCTTGGCGATCTGTCCGACGAGCGAACCGACTGCGCCTGCAGCGCCGGAGACGAAGACGACGTCGCCCTCCTTGAACGAAGCGACTTCGGTCAGGCCTGCGTACGCCGTCGTGCCGGTCATTCCGAGCGCGCTGAGGTATGCGGACGCCTTCGCGGCCGAGAGATCGACCTTGCTTGCGCCCTTGGCGGGGACGACGGCGACATCGCGCCAGCCCTTACCGTGCAGAACGGCGTCGCCGACGGCGAAACCCTCGGCCTTGGATTCGATGATCTCGCCGACGGCACCGCCGTCGAGTGGGGCGTCGAGCTGGAACGGCGGGACGTACGACTTCACATCGTTCATCCGCCCACGCATGTACGGATCGACCGACATCACGATGTTGCGGACGAGGATCTGCCCGTCGGCGAGTTCGGGAAGGTCGACGACCTCCGCGCGAAAGTTGTCTTCCGTCGGCCAGCCTTCTGGGCGGGACGCGAGGTGAATTTCGTGTGCCTTCAAGGGATTTCCTCTACTCGTCTTCGGTGACTGTGACGGTGACGTCGATGTTGCCGCGGGTGGCGTTGGAGTACGGGCACACCTGGTGGGCCTTGTCGGCCAGGGCCTGGGCGTTCTCGCGGCTCAAATTGGGCAGGGTCACCTCGAGGGTGACGGCGAGCTGGAAGCCGCCCGCGTCGTTGGGGCCGATGTCGACACGAGCGCCGACGGCCGAATCGGTGACGTCGGCCTTGTCCTGACGAGCGACCATCTGCAGCGCGGAGTGGAAGCATGCGGCGTAGCCGGCGGCGAAGAGCTGCTCGGGGTTGGTGCCGTTGCCGCTGCCGCCCATGGCCTCCGGGATGGCGAGGTCGAGATCGAGCCGTCCGTCGGAAGTGCGGGCGTGGCCGTTTCGGCCTTCACCGGTGGCCAGTGCCTCGGCGGTGTAGATCGTCTTCATGATGCTCCTTCTGTCGTGCCGGAATCGGTGTGATGCAGAGCGCTCGTCAATGCGTCGAGCGACTCCTTGAGTTTGACGAGATCGTCGACGTTCATGCCGGTCTTCTCGGCCAGCTTTCGTGGAATGTCGAGTGCCTTTGCGCGCATGGCACTTCCGGTCTCGGTGAGGTGGATCTCGACCCGACGTTCGTCGGTGCTCAGGCGTCGGCGCTCGATGAAACCGAGGCCTTCGAGGCGCTTGAGCATCGGCGACAGCGTGCCGGTGTCGAGATCGAGTTCGGCGCAGATGTCCTTGACGCCGCGCCCGTCCCGTTCCCACAGCACCAGCAGTACGAGGTACTGCGGATACGTGACGCCGAGCTCGTCGAGCATCGGGCGATACACCGCGGTGGTAGCCCGCGATGCGGAGTACAGCGCGAAGCACACCTGACGGTCGAGTGCGAGTTCGTTGGTCACGTCAAGAACAGTAGTGCACGGTTAAGTTGTGCGCAACCTACCTGTTCGATGTGCATGGAACTTCGTAGTGGGCTACGAAGTTCCATGCACATGGGGGTCAGCTCTGCAGGGCGCTCTTCAGGCCGTCGAGCACGATCGTTGCCGCCGTCGGGCCGGCATTGAGGTACCACGGGTCGTCGTCGACGCGCACGATGTGGTTCTCGGTTGCCGCGCTCATTCCGGTCCACAGCGGGTTGGTGGTGTACGACGCGGCGCTGGAATCGGCTCCGGCGTCCTGGCTCGATACGAACACCCAGTCCGCGTTCGCGAGCTGAATTTCCTCCTCGCTGAAGTCCTGCGAGGTCTTGTCGAACTGCTGGCTGTCCGGGCGCGCCAGACCGGCATCCCAGGCGATGTATCCCGCGAACGACGGGATGCCGAACACTCGCGCTCGATCGGCGGTGAAGCGGACGAACGAGACCGTGGGTGCGCCGGTGTCGGCAAACGAATCACCCAGTGCCGCAGCGTCGGAGGTGAAGCTGTCGATGAAGGTCTGCGCCTGCTCGGTTCGGCCCAACGCGTCGGCGAGCAGTAGGAAGTCCTGCTTCCAGTTCACTCCGGTGCCCTCCGTGAGCACGGTCGGCGCGATGGTCGAGAGCGTCGGGTAGATGTCCTCGGAGCCGGTCTTGTTCGCCAGGATGAGGTCGGGTTCGATGGCTGCGATGGCCTCGATGTCGACCTCCTGTCGGTTGCCGACGTCGACGAACTGCGACATGCGATCCGCGTACTGCGGGAACGAGAAGCTGATGTAGTCCGGGACCAGTGCGGCGCCGTCCCCGTAGGCGACTCCGGTGGGTACGACGCCCAGAGTGAGAGCTGCGTCGAGCTGACCGGTGGCGATCACGACGATCTTCTTCGGTTCGGCGGGGATCTCGGTCGAGCCGCCGAAGTGGCCGACCGTGCGGGGGAACACGCCGTCCGCGGCACCGGAACCCATGCCGTCGGGGATGCCGGTCGGGCCGGGGGCGTCGGTGGCCGCATCGGCTGTGACCGACGTCGACGCGGTGGAGGGAGTGGCCGTCTGCTCGGCGGTGCCGCCGCAGGCGACAGTGGTCAGTGCGGTGACCGCGGCGATCGTGGTGGCCAGGAGTAGACGTTTCACTTCGTTCTCTTTCACAGATCGGGCGTAGGCAGGTAAGCCTAGCCTGTACCTGGCGAACGAGGTGAGCGGAACTTCGTAGCAGGGGTCGAAGTTCCGCTCACCTGGGTCAGCGCAGCGCGGCCGCCGCCTGCACCATGTTTCTCAGCGACCGCTCGACCTCCGCCACGCCGCGGGTCTTGAGTCCACAGTCGGGGTTGACCCAGAGTCGTTCGGCAGGAACTGCTTTCAATGCCGCCCGCAGCGATTCGGTGATCTCGTCGACGCTCGGCACCCGCGGTGAATGGATGTCGTACACGCCGGGGCCGACACCGAGGTCGAATCCGATCGAGTTAAGGTCGTCGAGTACTTCCATGTGCGAGCGGGCCGCCTCGATCGACGTCACGTCGGCGTCGAGGTCGGCGATCGCGTCGATAATCTCACCGAACTCCGAGTAGCACAGATGCGTGTGAATCTGCGTGTGGTCGGACACGCCGGATGTCGAGATCTTGAACGATCGCACGGCCCAGTCCAGGTACGCCGCTGTGTCTTTCGAGCGCAGGGGGAGGAGCTCACGAAGGGCAGGTTCGTCCACCTGGACGATTCGAATACCCGCTGCCTCCAGATCGATCGTCTCGTCGCGAATCGCCAGGGCGATCTGGGCTGCGGATTCGGCCAACGGTAGGTCGTCTCGGACGAACGACCACGCCAGAATCGTCACCGGGCCGGTCAACATGCCTTTGACCGGCTTGTCGGTGAGCGACTGCGCGTACTCGGACCAGTGCACGGTCATCGGTTTCGGGCGCGAGACGTCGCCGTACAGAATCGGCGGCCGAACGCACCGAGATCCGTACGACTGGACCCAGCCGTTCGACGTGGCCGCGAAGCCACTGAGCTGCTCGGCGAAGTACTGCACCATGTCGTTTCGCTCGGGCTCGCCGTGGACCAGCACATCGAGGCCGATCTTCTCCTGCAGTGCAACGACATCGGCGATCTCGGATTGCATCCGGGATACGTATTCGGCGTCGTCGATCTCACCGGTGCGCAGGGCTGCCCGAGCGAGTCGAATCTGCGTGGTCTGCGGATACGAACCGATGGTGGTCGTCGGCAACGACGGCAAGTCCAGTCGCGCAGCCTGAGCCCGGCAGCGTTCCTCGGCCGGGGTGCGGTCGACGGAGATTCCCGCGTCGAGACGTGCCCGAACGGCCGCGTCGTGCAGACGAGGGTCGGTGCGACGAGTCTCGAGCGCGGCTCGGGCCTGCTCGAGCTCGGACGACACCGATTCGGTGCCCTCTCGCAGCGCCCTCGCGAGGACGGCCACCTCGGCAACCTTCTCGGTACCGAAGGCCAGCCAGGATCGGAGCGGATCGACGATGTCGGTCTCTCCGTCGAGGGTGTACGGAACGTGCAGCAGCGAACACGAACTCGACACCGCGAGCGTGCCGGCACTACCCAACAGGCTCGCCAACGTTGCCAGCGCCTTGTCGAGATCCGTCCGCCAGATGTTGCGCCCGTCAACGACGCCCGCGACTATGTGCTTGCTCGCGAGCGCAGGTATCACGGCAACGTGCTCGACGGTGCCCGGCACCGTCAGATCGATCGACAATCCCTCGATACCGGTCGACGCGAGCACGGGCAGTACCGCACCGAGGTCACCGAAGTACGACGCCAGCAGTATGGCAGGCCTCGTCGACACTGCGCTCAGGTAGTCGTAAGCCTTCTTCGCACAGTCGATCTCGTGCTGCGTGCGGTCGGCCACGAGCGCAGGTTCGTCGAGCTGGACCCACTTCGCCCCGGCATCGGCGAGGTGTGTCAGCAGCTCCGCGTACAGCGGCAGAATCTCGTCGAGGCGGTCCAGTAGCGGGGCGCTGCTGCCGACTGCCTTTGACAGCAACAGGAACGTCACCGGTCCCAGGACGACCGGTCGAGCCGGGACATCGAGCGCGCGAGCTTCTTCGAGCTCGGCGAGCACCTTCTCGGGATGCAGTGAAAAGGTTGTCGCCGGGGAGATTTCGGGCACGAGGTAGTGGTAGTTGGTGTCGAACCACTTGGTCATCTCCAGTGGTGCGACGGTCTCGTTGCCTCGGGCGGCGGCGAAACAGCGGTCCAGCTCGCTGTTGATGCTCCGAACCCGCTCGGGTAGTGCGCCGAGCATGACCGCGGTGTCGAGCACGTGGTCGTAGTACGAAAAGGTGTTCACCGGAACGGAATCGAGTCCGGCAGCGACGAGTTCTCGCCAGGTGTTCTCGCGCAACGTCCGCGCGACGGATTCGAGTGCGGCTGCGTCGAGCGTTCCGGCCCAGTAGGATTCGACGGCTTTCTTCAGTTCTCGGTTCGGTCCGATACGGGCGGAACCGAGCACGGTGGCGGTGAATTCGATACTCACGGTAGTTCTCCAGGTGACTGCTGCATCGATGGCGCACCGCCTTCTCGGGCGCGCGAATCCCGGAGAGCCCCACGAGCAGCCGTACCAGGGTTACGCGCCCATTCCACGAGGCGGTGAACCGCTGCGCACGGCGTGCACAGCACAGACGGCAGGTATTCGGACTCGCGGGCACGTGGACGAACAGTCCACTCCTACTGGCCGTCGCTTCCCGAAGAGGCCTCTTCAGTGCTGTTGACGGCGGTCGTTCCTGCATACCGCTGCGGGACAGTCCCGGATTCTCACCGGGTTCCCTCTCACGACGCGCCGTACCGCACGCATCGCTTCGGCGCCGTGGTGAACTTCGGGGCTCCTCATGACCACCTGGCGAACCGACTGCAGGGACGAGCATAGATGCATCGACGAAGCGTCTGCTACGGTGCTCTCATGCAGCGCACGTATTTCTGGTTTAGCAGGCCGGCCCCGGGTGGGTCAGCCAGCGACGCCATGCGCTGAACTTCCACCCCACGAGCCGGATACAGACCGGCTCGAAGTGCGTGTGGAGCATGAGGAGCCGGCCTGGGAACAGGAACGCCCTCTCATGACACTCTCTCTCGACACCCCGCCTCTCGACGATCAGCGGACCATCAGCATCAGTCCGTTGATCGCTCCGTCGGTGCTGCGCCGTGAGCATGCCGTCGACGACGCGATCTCGGCCACGGTCCGTACCGGCCGCGCCGGCGTGGTCGACGTGCTGGACGGCCGCGACGATCGGCTGATCGTCGTCGTCGGCCCGTGCTCGGTGCACGACACCGCCGCTGCTCTCGACTACGCCCGACGCCTCGCCGCCAAGGCATCCGAACTGGGCGATCGCCTGCACATCGTCATGCGCGTCTACTTCGAGAAGCCGCGAACGACGCTGGGCTGGAAGGGTTTGATCAACGATCCGCACCTCGACGGCAGCTTCGACATCAACGCCGGTCTGCGAGTGGGACGCCAACTGCTGCTCGACATTTCCGCGCTCGGTCTGCCGGTCGGGTGCGAGTTCCTCGACCCGATCACCCCGCAGTACATCGCAGACCTGGTCAGCTACGGCGCAATCGGTGCGCGAACGGCGGCCAGCCAGGTGCACCGGCAGCTGTGCAGCGCGTTGTCGATGCCGGTGGGGATCAAGAACTCCACCGAGGGGGACATCCAGGTTGCGGTCGACGGCACCCGCGCTGCCGCCGCGAGCCACGTCTTCCCCGGCACCGATCTCGACGGTCAGGCGGCTCTCATTCGCACCGTCGGGAACCCGGACTGCCACGTGATCCTGCGCGGCGGTGTCGACGGGCCGAACTACGACGCCGAATCGGTCGCCGATACCGTTGCGCGACTGCGTAAGTCGGGTCTGCCGGAGCGGGTGGTCATCGACGCCAGCCATGGCAACAGTCGTAAGGACCACAACAAGCAGGTCGACGTCGTCACCGACGTGGCCGCTCGGGTGGCGGCAGGCGAACACGGCATCGTCGGACTGATGCTGGAGAGCTTCCTGGTCGCGGGCCGTCAGGATCTCGAACTCGGCCACCGGGACGAGCTGGTGTACGGGCAGTCGATCACCGACGCCTGCCTCGATTGGGACACGACGGCAACGCAATTGGACAAGTTGGCCGCAGCGGTGGTGGAGCGACGGAACTCGATCACCGCTCGTTGACGAACCCGGCCCGTCAGCGAACCCCGCGCGGTCGGAACTGCACGCTGATGCGTGGGCCGATCGCGCGGGTCGACTTGGGAATCGCATGCTCCCAGGTGCGTTGGCACGAGCCGCCCATCACCACCAGGTCCCCGTGGGCCAGCGTGAACTTCAGCGACGTTCCGCCGCCACGCGGTCGAAGCATGAGTTGCCGTGTGGCACCCAGCGATACGATCGCGACCATCGTGTCCTCGGTGGCGCTGCGGCCGATGTTGTCGCCGTGCCAGGCGACGCTGTCGGATCCGTCGCGGTAGTAGCACAGTCCGGCGGTGGCGAACGATTCACCGAGTTCGGTGCGGTAGTGATCGTCGAGCGCATCGCGCGCGTCGTACAGGGCTGCGTCGGGCCACCGTTCGCGCTCGGCGTAGAACCGAACCAGGCGCGGCACGTCGACCACGCGGTCGTACATCTGCCTACGTTCGGCTCGCCAATCGACGGCGTCCACCAGCGAATCGAACAGGTGGGAACCGGCCAACCAGCCCGGTCGAACGTCCACCCACGCCCCGAGCGTGAGTTCGCGGCGGGTGACGGATTGCAGCGATCCGACGCCACCGTCGTCGTCACCGAACAGGGAGCCTTGCATCGCGAGCGACATGGATCGACTGTATCGAACAGGTGTTCCCATTGCCAGTGAGTGGCGGTATCGTGCCCGCATGGGATACGGACTTCAGGTTGTGGTCGACAGCTCGAACCCCCATGCGCTGGCGAAGTGGTGGGCGCAGACGCTGGGCTGGCAGGTCGAACCCAGCAACGAGAGTTTCATCCGTGAGATGGTCGCCGCGGGCCACGCCCGCGAAGAGGACACGACCGTCTTCGAGGGCGTTCTGGTGTGGCGGGCGGGTGCCGGCATCTCGGATCCCGAGTCGCCCGGCAGCCCGCGGGTGTTGTTCCAATCGGTGCCCGAACCGAAAACGGTGAAGAATCGGTTGCACCTCGACATTCGCGTCGGCGACGAGCGCGAGACGGTGGTCACGCAACTGCAGGCCCGGGGTGCACCGGTACTGCATCGAGGACACCAAGGCCCCAGTGTCTGGATCACCATGACCGATCCGGAGGGCAACGAGTTCTGCGTCAGTTGACTCGGTAAGCACCGGGAGTCTGGCCGGTCCATCGCTTGAAGGCCCGGCGGAAGGCACTGGGCTCGGAGAACCCCAGGCGGGTCGAGATGTCGTCGACGCTGTCGCCGCGACTGAGCCCGGAGATCGCTGCATCGCGCAGTACTTCTTCGCGCAGTTGGTTGATGGAGGTGCCCTCCTGCCGAAGAATTCGTCGCAGGTGCGGTGGGCTGATGTTGAGCATCGCCGCGATCTCCTCGGTTCCCGGTGCTCCACCTTTGAAACCGGTTTCCAGGGCGCGGCGGACCTGGCTCGACGCCGTACTGTCGTAATCTCGAGACGAGAACAGTAGGTTGGGCGACTCCGCGAGATAGTCCGCCAGCGTCGCCTCGGTCTGCACGATCGGTGCCCGCATCACCGCGCTGTCGAATTCCAGTGTGGCCAGATCGGTTCCGAACTCCACGTGAGTCCCGAAGATGGCGTCGTACATCTTTCCCGCTTCGGGTCCCGGCAGCGGGTAGGGCAGTTGGACCGACAGAAGTTTGACCCGGTTGCCGATGAGCCACGCCGCGAATCGGTGCAGCAGAATCAACAGGAAGTCGGTCAGCAGTCGCTCGGCGAGTTCGTTGCCCTCCGGGCTGAGGTGGGTGGTGGGGGTGACGTGCACGGTCAACACCGTGGATTCCTCGGTTCGGTCCATCGTCATGGGGCGCACCGGAATCAGCACCCGCATGGTCTCGGACATCCGAACCAGCGCAGCCCACAGGTTCTCGGTGTGTATCAGCGTCTGGCACACCACGCGAAAGCTGCCGCGTCGCACCGGAACTGCGGCGAGGCCGAACAGTTCGTCGCCGGTCATCGCCCAGACCGCCTGGGTGAACGCGGTGACCTGCCGAGTGGTCAGGCGCTCCGCAGGATTGTCGAGGATGGTGGAACCGATGCCGGCCATCGACAGCGGGTAGGTCAGGTCCACCCCGCTTTTCGTCGCGAGGTCGACGGCCTGCCTGACGAAGTACGCCGGGATCGTCGGTTGCGCAGTCACAACTTTCGTAGCCTCTCGGCTGCGTCGGCGAGAACCTCGTCCTGCTTGCAGAAAGCGAAGCGCACCAATGATTTCCACGGACCCGGCTCGTCGACGAACGCGGTCACCGGAACCGCCGCCACGCCGACCAGGTCCGGGAGGGCACGGCAGAAGTCGTAGGCGTCACCGCGCCCGATCGCCGCGATGTCGGCACAGACGAAATACGTTCCCGCGCTGTACTTCACATCTGCTCCTGCGGCGGCGAGCGCGGCCGAGAGCGTGTCCCGTTTGCGTTGCAGGCCGTCGCGCATCGTGGCTATCCAGGCCTGTTCGTGCTCGAGCGCGTAGGCCACGGCCGGTTGGAACGGAGTACCGCCGACGAAACTCATGAACTGTTTGGCGGCGCGGACGGCGTCGATCAGTTCGGCAGGCCCCAACGCCCAGCCCGTCTTCCACCCGGTGGCGTTGAAGGTCTTGGCGGCGCTCGACACGGTGACGGTTCGCTCGAACATCCCGGGCAGTGTCGCGATCGGCGTGTGTACGCGGCCGTCGAAGACGAGATGCTCGTAGACCTCGTCGCTGAGGACCAGCAGATCGTGTGCCACCGCGATCTCGGCGATGCGGATCATGGTGTCGCGGTCGAAGACCGTGCCGGTGGGATTGTGCGGGGAATTGACGATCAGCATGCGCGTGCGAGGCCCGATTGCGCGTTGGAGGGCGTCGGTGTCGACGGTCCACCCGTTGCCGTCGGCGACCAGCGACACGGCGGTCCGGGTGGCACCGGCGAGAGCGATGGCGGCGGCATAGGAGTCGTAGAACGGCTCGATCAGCAGGACGTCGTCGCCCGGCTCGATCAGACCGAGGAGGGACGCCGAGATCGCCTCGGTGGCACCGACGGTGACGAGTATCTGCGAATCGGGGTCGTAGCGCAGACCGAATCGCGCCGACCGGTCCTCGGCGATGGCAGCGCGCAGCACCGGCATGCCAGGGCCGGGGGAGTACTGGTTGAGCCCACTGGCGATGGCCTGGCGCGCGGCCTCGAGCATGGCGGGTGGGCCGTCGGTGTCGGGGAAGCCCTGCCCGAGGTTGACGGCATTCTTCTGGACGGCGAGCGCGGTCATCTCGGCGAAGATCGTCGATGCGAACGGGCGCAACCGTGCCACTGTGCGCGAGGGGAACGACTCGGACATTCCTGCAGCGTAGTTCACAGACGGCAGCCGGTCGTTCGCCCTGCGTCTGTACTGTGCCTGTCATGCGATTCGGATTGTTCGTGCCACAGGGGTGGCGTCTCGATCTCGTCGGTATCGACCCTGCCCGGCAGTGGAGTGCGATGCGCGACCACGCGCTCGCCGCCGAGGCCGGTCCGTGGGAATCTCTGTGGGTCTACGACCACTTCCATACCGTTCCCACCGCGACCGACGAGGCCACGCACGAGGCCTGGTCGCTGATGTCCGCGTTGGCCGCGTCCACCTCGCGGATCAGGCTCGGGCAGATGTGCACGGCGATGGCGTACCGCAACCCGGCCTACCTGGCCAAAGTTGCTGCCACCGTGGACATCGTGTCGGGCGGCCGCGTCGAGATGGGCATCGGCGGCGGCTGGCACGAGCACGAGTTCCGAGCCTACGGCTACGGATTTCCCTCTGCCGGAGAACGATTGGGCAGGCTCGACGAGGGCGTGCAGATCTTCAAGCAGGCATGGACGGCCGGCGAGGTGTTCCTCGACGGAAAGTACTACGAGATCGACGGTGCCGTGGTGCGACCCCTGCCGTTGCAGGAGGGCGGCATCCCGCTGTGGATCGCGGGTGGCGGCGAGAAGGTCACCCTGAAGATCGCCGCGAAGTACGCCAACTACACCAACTTCGACGGAACCCCCACCGGTTTCGCCACCAAATCCGCTCTGTTGCGTGAACATTGTGCAACCGTGGGTACCGATTTCGATGCCATCGTCCGCTCGGCGAACTACAACGTTGCCATCGGTGCAACCGAGGCCGAGGTGGAAGACCGATTGCGCGCGCTCGAAAGCCGCCTGACCGAGTACGTGGGTGCCGAGAAGGCGCACAGTGCCCTCGACGCGTACCGCGGGATGCCCGCAGTGGGAACTCCTGAGCAGATCGTGGAGAATCTGACAGCGCTGCAGGAACAAGGGATGACGTACGGCATCTTCTACTTCCCCGAAGCGGCGTACGACCGGTCCGGTATCGAACTCTTCGAGCGCGAGGTGATCCCATCCCTGGCCTAGGCCGGGGATGCGCTTCGATTCAGCGCAGGTCGTCGGGAAGATCCGCAGGATCGATGAGCAACTGTTGGTTCTTGGCGGTGCGGACCTTCTCCGACAGGCCGATGTTGGCGTGCAGCAACGCCCACTCGCCCTCGGTGATCTCCTCGACTGCCCGCGCGATGACCCCCGGATCGGTGGTTCCCCATGCGATGGGCATCGCCGTGGCCAACTGCCACGTTCGCCCACCGGTGTTGCGGCCACGGTCCGCGAGAACCGACACCGCAGGCACCTGAGCGCCCCGCTCGACGGCGTGGCCGGGAAGCGTGCGCACGACGCGGGTGATCAACACGTAGTGCGGCTCGTCCACCTCCGGCTTCGCGATGTCGATCAGAGCCAGCAGTATCGCTCCGCTCGGTAGCTTCTCGGCCACCATCGCCGGCACCAGATCGCCTGCAGCATATTGCGATTCGATGGAACCCATCTTTCGGGGTGCCCACAGCATCACCCAGAGCGAGGTGGCCGCGCCGATCAGGAACACCGCGCCGAGGATGTACGACCACGGAGCGGCGATCCAGATGAACCAGGCCCCGAGCGCGATGAGGAACACGGCGGTCAGCGCTGCGGAGGAACGCAGCCGACGAAGCTCGGTGAACGTCTCGTTGACCGACCTCGCGTGGGCTACGTCTACAGGGAACTCGAACTTGCGCACAGAGGTATTCCTAGCACGGCCCCGAGTGGACCCGACGTCTCAGATCGCCGGACCGAGCAGATCGTCCGCGTCGGTGATGCGGTAGGCGTAGCCCTGTTCGGCGAGGAAACGCTGACGGTGGGCTGCGTACTCGGCGTCGAGGGTGTCGCGGGAGACCACCGAGTAGAAATGCGCCTGACCGCCGTCGTGCTTCGGCCGGAGCAGTCGGCCGAGGCGCTGCGCCTCTTCCTGTCTGGAGCCGAATGTTCCCGAAACCTGAACTGCCACAGAGGCTTCCGGAAGGTCGATCGAGAAGTTCGCCACCTTGCTCACCACGAGCGTCTGGATCTCGCTCTTGCGGAACGCGTCGAACAGCACCTCGCGCTCCTTGTTCTTGGTCGAGCCCTGAATGACCGGAGCGTTCAGCGCTTCACCGAGCTCGTTCAACTGATCGAGATACGCGCCGATGACCAACGTCGGAGCGTCCTGATGTTTGGCGAGGATCGACTTCACGACGGCGATCTTGGTGTGCGCCGTCGAGCACAGCTTGTAGCGCTCCTCGGGCTCGGCGACGGCATAGGACATGCGCTCGGCATCGGTGAGGGTGACGCGAACCTCGATGCACTCGGCAGGCGCGATCCAGCCCTGTGCCTCGATGTCCTTCCACGGAGCGTCGTAACGCTTGGGTCCGATCAGCGAGAAGACGTCGCCCTCGCGGCCGTCCTCGCGGACGAGGGTCGCGGTGAGGCCGAGGCGTCGACGGGACTGCAGATCGGCCGTCATGCGGAACACCGGCGCGGGGAGCAGGTGCACCTCGTCGTAGATCACCAATCCCCAGTCGCGGGAATCGAAGAGCTCCAGGTGCTTGTACTCACCCTTGGTGCGACGCGTGATCACCTGATACGTGGCGATTGTCACAGGGCGAATCTCCTTGCGCTCTCCCGAATACTCGCCGATCTCGTCCTCGGTGAGCGAGGTGCGGGCGATGAGTTCGCGCTTCCACTGCCGACCGGCGACGGTGTTGGTGACCAGAATCAGCGTGGTCGCCTTCGCTCGGGCCATCGCGGCTGCGCCGACCATCGTCTTGCCGGCACCACAGGGCAGTACCACCACTCCCGAGCCACCGGCCCAGAACGAATCGGCCGCCATCTCCTGGTAGTCGCGAAGCGTCCAGTTGCCGCCCTCGGTGTCGAGCTCGATGGGGTGAGCTTCGCCGTCGACGTAGCCGGCGAGGTCCTCGGCAGGCCAACCGATCTTGAGCAGCATCTGCTTGACGTGGCCGCGTTCGGACGGATGCACGATCACCGTGTCCTCGTCGACCATCGCGCCGAGCATGGGTGCAATCTTCTTGTGCCGCATCACCTCTGTGAGCACGGCGCGGTCCAGACTGATCAGGACCAGACCGTGTATCGGGCTCTTGACCAACTGCAACCGGCCGTAGCGCGCCATGGTGTCGACGATGTCGACCAGCAGCGGTTGCGGCACCGCGTAACGCGAGAAGTTCACCAGCGCATCGACCACCTGCTCGGCGTCGTGGCCCGCGGCACGGGCGTTCCACAGGGCCAGCGGGGTGATGCGATAGGTGTGCACGTGCTCGGGGGCACGTTCGAGCTCCGCGAACGGTGCGATGGCCGCTCGCGCTGCGCCCGCGAGTTCGTGATCGACCTCGAGCAACAGCGTTTTGTCGGACTGGACGATCAGCGGGCCGTCGGTCACGGTTCCTCCTAGAGACATCTGCTGCGCCCGAAAGAGCGCAACTTCTCCATTGTCCACAGGTAGGGGCGCGCGTGCACGTGAGCCCGGTCTACTCGACCAACGCGACCGAGGTGATGCGATGCAGGGTGAAGCGTCGAACCCCACCGGTTGCGGGGTCGAACGCGTCGAGTTGGCCGCCGCCGGTGCTGATCGGATCGACGATGCGATGGGTGGCCACGCCCTGGGCGTCGACGTAGCCGATGCTCACGCTCCGTTTGACCTTCGCCGCGGTCTGCAGCAGCGTCATCGTCGCGGTGCTGCTGGCCCGAGATCCGTCGGCGCGCACCACCGCGCCGCCGTTGCCTGCCGCCCTGTCGGCTGCGCGCATTCCACGCACCAACGAACCCAGCTGTTCCTCGGTCGGGACGGCCGGAGTGCGGAACGTCTGGCGTGGCCGCCTGGCCGATACCCTCGACCCGCGGGCACGCAGATCGACGATGGTGCCGGACGAGTCCTCGCCCGCAGGCGCGAATCCCGCCCCGGCCAGGACCGTGAGCACCTCGGCGAGCGGGGCCTGTGAGATCGCGACGGTCGGAGCCAGTGCCCTCAGGGCCAGGGATTCGGCTGCCGGCGACGCCATCACCTCGGCCAGCAGGGCCGGGTCCTCGCATCGAACGAACGACGCGGCGACGCCCGCTCGTAGGCGGCCGTGCCGACGAGCCACGTCGTCGATCAGGTAGGTCAGGGCCTGGGGTACCGGCGTTCGCGAGTGGGTGGCGAACAACGAGTGCAGTTCGGAGGCGGTCAGTCCGACGTCGAGGGCGCGGCGCAGGCTGGTGTCGCTGATCCGGTACACCGTGGCTGCGCCCGCGGACTCCACGTCGGCGACCAGTTCGATTCGATCCTGTAGTTCGGGTTCGAGGGGTCCGGGTGCCACCAGGGTGAGGTCGGCCTGCACCAGGACGTAGTCGATGGGCTCGGGCAGCGTCGCGCGCATGTCGGCCTCGGCGTTGCCGTCGTGCAGCAGGGAGCGTCCCGGGGTCGAGATCGCCCCGCGGGCGACGATGCCGAGAGCCGTTGCTTCGGCGAGAACATGTCCGACGGGGGTGACGCCGAAGCGTCCCGACCACCGGGGTCGACGCCACGCCAGGGTGCGGGCGAGATCGGCGGGCTGCGCTGCGTGTCCGCTGCCGAGTTCGGCGAGCAACTCGAGAATCATCCGTCGATCCCGGGGCGCGGCCGGGGATCGGACTTCGTCGGACAGGGCGGCGATGGGCTTGTCGTTGGGGTCACGCATCCCGATGACCCACGGTGCCCGTGGCACTTCGAGCCAGGCGGAGGCGAGGGTGTGCCAGCGGGCAGCGGGGGCCGCGGTGAGCCACGCGTCGACGGCGGGTGTGGGTGCCCAGTAGTCGTCGCCGTTGTCGGACGCAGGCACCGGGTCCGGTGTTCCGCTCGAGATGAGATGGGCGGCGGCCAGCAACTCGACGAGGATGCTCACTCGATCGTCGTCGAGGCCGGTGGCCTTGGTGATCTTGCGGAGCTCGCGCACTCCGAGGCCGCCGGCCTTGAGGGCGGGTGCAGGCGAGGCCGACAACGCCTCGATCACGGCTACGCAGTGTCGGTTCAGCTCCAGTGCCTCTCCCGCGGCAGCGGCGTCGACATCGGTGAGCGAATAGGTGCTGGTGGCGAGCTTGGGTTCGGCGAGCGAGCGTGGGTCGGACATCGGTTCGCCGCGCAGGATCTGCCCGACCTGGACGGGAAGCTCGACGGTTTGCTCGTCCAACCAGATCAGTAGGCCTGCGGCGAGCAGCTTCTGGACGGGTCGATCGGGCGGTGTTCCCGGTGCGGCGTCTCGGGTGCGGCCGGTCGGGGACGATCTGGCGAGGGTGTCGAGAAGGCTGCGTTCGCCGTCGCCGAGCTCGGCCAGAGCCGCGGTGATGTGTGATTCGGTGAGGTTGTCGACCGGGTCGAGTGCGCGGCCGATGCGCCACGGCACCGCGTCCGCCGCGGTGGCGCTGATTCGGAAGCCGGCTGCATCGCCCCACACCAGCAGGCGTTCGCGCAGCTGGGCCAGTGCCCTGTCCACGCTCTTGGCCGGTGCGCGTTTGGCGATCACTGCCAGCAGCGCGGCGCGAGTGACGGGTCGTTCGTACGCTTCCTCGATGGCGAGGATCTCGAGGATCGTCAGGGCCAGGGTGTCGAGGGTGTCCGCGGTGTGCAGGATCGATCGGCGCTGCTCGGCCCGTCCGGCCAGCACGGCCAGGGATGCGGGCGGCGGCGCGGTCAGATCCGGACGCAGCGACATGGCCTTGATCAGCTCGGCGTCGCTGCGAGCTGCGATCCATTGCGGCAGATCAGGAGGCGTGTCGGTGTGTCGGTGCGCAGTCGTGTCGGTCATCGTCTATCAGATTAGAGACCTGGGCTGGTGCTCGCCGCAGGGCAGGTGTCAAAATGGGCCCATGGTGAACAAGTCGAAGAAGCCCTATGTCGATCCAGGCTGGCCGGACACCGCTCGCGGTGACCACGCGGTGACCGAACTCTCGTCCGCTCGATCGGGTGGCTTGTCACCCTTCGGCGAGGACACCGAGTTCCCGCTGCCCGTCGAAGACCTGCCGTATGCCCACCCGGTGACCGTGGTCAATCGCTGATTGCGGACCTCGAACACGAAAAAGCCCCCGACGATCGTCGGGGGCTTTTCTCGTACGAGCTCGAACTGCCGTGCAGCCTACTGGGGCAGGAATGCCTTGTTGGCCTGGTAGAAGTTCACGATCTGCGGATCGAGCTGGATGCCCTGAGCCGCGTTCTGCACGAACGCTGCGATCTGCGGATCGTTGGTGATGTTCTGGACGGCGGTGACGATGCCTTCGACGACCTCGGCCGAGCTGTCCACGGCCGGGATGGACGTGAGGTCGGGGAGAGCGGGAACCTCCGGTGCCTTCGGGGTGACCGGAACGCTGCGCTCGGTGGGCGCGCTGTTCAGGCCGAGGCTCGAGGAGCAGGACGGCCATGCGCCCCAGCCCTGCGAGTCGAGGACCTTCTCCGCCACTGCGATCTGCTCTTCGCGGCTGGCCTGGTTGGCCGTGGCCGCGTACTGCTGGCCGCCGTGTGCGTTCCAGGTGCTGGGGGAGAACTGCAGCCCGCCCTGGAAGCCGTTGCCGGTGTTGATGCCCCAATTGCCGCCGGCTTCACACTGTGCCAGGCGGTCCCAGTCGGAATCCGGTGCCGCGTTGGCGGTGCCGGTGAAGGCGATGCTCGCGGTGCCCATGATGGCTCCGGTGACTGCCACCTTCGCGACGGTCTTGCCAGTGGTGCTCGGCTTGCGATGACGTCCGCTCATACGAGTTGAAATCCTCTCCACACGCGCCTGCGAGGTCAGCTGTCGGGTTCGGGCTGAGAGGTAGCCCGGCCTTTTCGCTCACTCCTCGGAATGAGCAATTGGGCTTAACCCCAAGGGAAGTCGGGGCGGCTTCGTGAGCCGCTACAACTTCCCGGTTGTCCGTGGAGGACGTGGGTCCCCCGTCCTCGTCCCCTGGGTGATCGTCGAGGGTGTTCCGGTTCCCGCGGGACGAGGTTTGGCGCTGCGGGCCGGAATTCGGCCGAACTTTCCGGCCGCTGCTGACCGTACTGAAATTCCCGCCTTACGTCACTATTTGGTAACTGTCGATTTCGGGGCGTCGTCGAGAGCGCATTTCGTACCTGTTTCGGGTCTCTCGAGTCGGCCCAGCTAGTGGACGTGCCGGGCATTGAACCCCTGTCCGTTGCCTGTCCGTTACCCGAGCGTGATGTGATGGAAGTCACATCGGCGTCGCCTCGTTCGAGAGGTCACCGAACGGCAACGATGTCCTTGCCGAGGGGCATGAGGGATACGGGAATCATCTTGAGGTTCGCGATCGCCAACGGGATGCCGATGATGGTGATCGCCATCGCGAGCGCAGTGAGCACGTGAGTCAGGGCCAACCACCAACCGGCCAGAATCAGCCAGAGCACGTTCCCGATGAGCGCGCCCGATCCGGACCCCGGCTTGTCGACGATCGTCGACCCGAACGGCCACAGCGCGTAGACGCCGATGCGGAACGACGCGATCCCGAACGGGATCGTCACGATGAGGATGCACAGCAGCAGTCCGGCGAGGAAGTAGCCGAGCGCCAGCCACAGGCCGCCGAAGACCAGCCAGATGATGTTCAGAATCAATCGCATGGTCAGCGCGCCCGTCGTCCGGATGCCAGCGCGTACACCAGGGCCAGCAGGAAGCCGGTCGGCGCGGAGAACATGGCCGTCAGATACAGCCCCAGTGGGGGCTTGGCGTCGGAGAAGATCGGAAACATCAGGATCGCGACGATGGCGACGAGGCCGATCGCGAACAGGGTCAGCGCGATGCGCAGCAGGGCGGTGCTGCTCTTACGGGTCGTTGTGTCCACGTACCCCACGGTAGTGCGAAGCGGGGCGCTGTGAGGAGCACGGTGCGGGAACAACTCGAATGCTCTATCCGGGCTCACCGCGCTAGACTGAAGTATTCGCGTCCTACGTTCTCGTGGGGCGCGAAACTTGTGCGGGCCGACCATCGGTCCCACGACCAACGCAACTAACGACAGCAACAGATGAACGGGTGAGCTCAGTGCCGACCGGCAAGGTGAAGTGGTACGACGTCGACAAGGGATTCGGATTCCTCTCGCAGGAGGAAGGCGAGGACGTCTACGTGCGTTCCTCGGCGCTGCCCGAGGGCGTCGAAGGCCTCAAAGCCGGCCAGCGGGTCGAGTTCGGGATGGCCGCGGGCCGCCGCGGGCCGCAGGCACTGAGCCTGAAGGTCCTCGAGCCCGCACCGTCGGTGCGTCAGAACACCGGCAGCACCCGCCGCGAACCCGTCGAGCGCAAGCACACTCCCGACGAACTGCACGGGATGGTCGAGGACATGATCACGCTGCTCGAAGCGACCGTGCAGCCCGAGCTCCGCAAGGGCAAGTACCCGGACCGCAAGATCGCGCAGCGCATCTCCGAGGTGGTCCGGGCCGTCGCCCGCGAGCTGGACAGCTGATCCCGGGGAGGAACTACGGGCGCGTGCCGATCGACCAGATGGCGTGGCTGACGAAGCCCTCCTGATTGGTGTCGGTGTCGATGATGCCGGTGGGCAGACGAATTTCGATCCCCAGCAGGGTCCGGTCGCTGTCGTCCGTGGTGGGCACCGTGACGCTGAGCCTGGTTCCGGGTTCGTTGAACTCGCTGTCCTCGACGACGTTCCCGCTGTCGTCGCCGTAGACCCGGGCCAGCACCCACGGTGCCGAGTAGACGGCCTCGGGGAGTGAGAGCTGCACCGTCGGGGCCTTGCCGACCTCGATTTCGGTCGTCTCGCCGACATTGGTGCACAGCGGGTCGGTGACGGCGCAGTACAGGTACGGCTCCACTTCGACGGCCCGGCCGTTGGCGTAGGCGGAGACGGTCGGTTCCTTCTCCGGTGCGTTCCCGATCAACAGTGCGAGGACCGCGACGAACGCGGCGGCGACGACGAACAGACCAGCGACGGTCAGGGCGGCGATCTTCTTGGTACGGGGAGCGAGATTCACTTGGTCACGTTTTCGCCGAAGGAACCGTCGGACACTTCTTGTTCGACGTGGTCGGGGCGGTTGCCGCCGAAGCCGGGCAGAAGCGATCTGCCGCGGTAGGTGAGGAATGTCTGCACGAGCCCGATCGTAAGCAACACCGAGACCACCGTGAAACCGAGCCAGTACTCGGTGGGGAGCAGGACGCCGAGCGTGCCGCCGAGGACCCAGCACAGCTGCATGACGGTTTCCGAGCGGCCGAATCCCGACGCGATCGATTCCGGCGGCAGGTCGGCCTGGAGCGACGCGTCGAGGGAGACCTTGGCGAGTGCGCTGGCGCTCGACGCGACGAGCGCGGCCACCGCCGCGGTCAGCAGGCTGTCGGTGATGGCAGCGACCACGGCCACCACGGTCACGGCGATGGTGCATCGCAGGACGACCAGGGACGGCCGACCGAGCTTGATCCTGGCACCGAGCGCGTTGCCCGAGAAGTTGCCGAGACCGGCGGCGGCCCCGACGAGACCGAGCATCGCAGCCTGCTGAAGCGGCTCGTGTTCGGTACGGGACTTGGCGACGAACGCGATGTAGAGCGTGAGGAACCCGGTGAGAACCCGGATGGTGCCGTTGCCCCACAGACCGACGATGACCGCGCGGCCGAGGGGCTGTCTGCGGTTCTTGGTGCTGCCCGACGTCGGCGGGGCCGAGACCGTGCGGCGGAGGTTCTCGGTCGGGGCACCGCTTCCGGCGTAATCGCGTCCACCGTGCTGATCGGCGTGGTAGCTCAGGGTCGCGGGCACTTCGCCCTCGGTGATCTCGACCCAGGACGGGATGCGCATGCTCAGATACGCGCCGAGCACGGTGATCGCGGCGACGAACCACAGGGCTCCCGGTGAACCTGCGACGAACGCGATGCCGCCGGCGAGCGCGCCGGCAGCGATGGTGCCGCCGAGCAGACCGAACACCGTCAGACGGGAGTTGACGCGAACGAGGTCGATCTCCGGCGGCAGTACTCGCGGCGTCACCGCGCTCTTGAGCACCGCAAAGGACTTGCTCAGGACGAGCATGCCGAGCGCGGCCGGATACAACACCCAGCTGTCGAAATTGAACACCAGCACCACCGCCAACACGGTGCGCAACCCGAACGAGGTGGCCAGCGCGATGCGACGGCCGTGCTGCAATCGGTCGAGCAGTGGCCCGATGAGCGGCGCGATCAGCGCGAACGGTGCGATGGTGATGACGAGATACAGCGCGACCTTGGTCTTGTCCTCACCGGTGGCAGCCGAGAAGAAGAGCGTGTTGGCCAATGCGATCGCCAGGGCGGCGTCCGAAGCGAAGTTCGCCATGGTGGCGTAGGTGAGCGCGGTCAGACCGGACTTGTCGGCACCGTCCGCCTTCGCGGCTCGCTGGAAGGACGCGATGCCCTTGCCGGTCAGCTCGCGGCCGCGCATGGCGGCGACGCGGGTGACGGTCAGCTTCTTGGGCATCGGCGGCGGCTTGCGTGCGCCGGCCCTGCCACGCGCGGCAGTGATCTGCTCGGTCCGCGGCGGGTGCAACGGCGGCAACGGCTGACGCCGACTCGGAACATGGGTGGACGTCAGGGGAACAGCGGGCGGGTAGTTCGCCAGACCGGGGTGCTCGGTGGGGTCGGGAGCGGAGCCTGCGGAGTGACCGGTGGGGTCGGGAGCACCGTTGCGCTCGGGGTCGTCCGCACCCGGTGGGGTGTGGGGGAGACGTGGATCGGTCACGGGTCAATTCTGTCCTACCGGCGCGGTATCGGTGAATCGCACCTCGAAGATCTTGGGCCAGTATTTGCCGGTCACGAGGAACCGGTCGGTGCCGGGGATCTGTGCGATGCCGTTGAACACGTCGGCACCGCCTCGTTCGGTGGCCGACATCGAATTCCACAGTGGGGTGCCGTCGATCACGGCGGTCACCGTGCCGGTCGCGGGATCGATGCGCATGATGTCGAACGTCTGCCACACGTTGGCGTACACCGATCCGTCGTCGGCGCATTCGAGTTCGTTGAGTCGCTCGACCGGATTGCCGTCGAGCGTGACGTTCACGGTGGACTCGACGTCGAACGACGTGGGATCGCGGAAGGTGAGGGTGGACGAGCCGTCGCTCATCACGAGGCGGTCGTCCGGTGTCTGCGTGCACAGCCCCCAGCCCTCGCCGTCGTAGTTCACCCGGCGTCGCTCGGCCAGAGTGTTCGGGTCTCGGGCGATCGCGACGCCGTCCTGCCAGGTGATCTGCCACAGGGTGTCGCCGTCGACGGTGATGCCTTCGCCGAACAGGTCGGTCGGCAGATCCACGCGATCGAGTTCGGTCATGGTCTCGAGCGAGGTCCGCCTGACGAACGAGGATCCTTCCAGTCCGGTGCCCTCGTAGAGGACGTCGCCGTCGATCTCGAAGCCCTGGGTGAATGCGTCGTCGCCGCGGTCGTATTCGCGCACGATCTCTGTCGTCAGGGCCGGGACCGAGTCGGAGGTCACCGGGGCCGGCTGCGTCGACGACGAGCAGGCGGACACAGCCAGCAGCGAGGTGACTATGGCGGCGTAGGTGCGAGCGCTGGCGGTCATTGCACCCATGATGGCAGCCCGAACTGGGCGTCACCGAGTCGATGCGGCAAACTGAATGTGTGAGTTTCGTATCTTCTCCAGAGCTCGATTCCATCCGCCCCGTCTTGGCCGATGCCGTGGACCTCGCGCGGCAGGCTCTGCTCGACCTGGGAGAGGGCGGTGTCGGGGAGTACCTCGGGGTCACCGCTGAGGACGCCAGTGCGGCCACTCACCGGTTCGCCAGCGATCTCGAGGGGTACCGAGGATGGCAGTGGGCCGTCGTGGTCGCCGCCCCGGAGGACGCGGACCACGCCACGATCAGTGAGCTGGTTCTGCTTCCTGGCCCCGATGCTCTCGTGGCTCCGTCCTGGGTGCCGTGGGACGAGCGCATCCGTCCCGGCGACCTGGGACCGGGCGATCTGCTCTCTCCGCGTCAGAACGATCCGCGGCTCGTGCCGGGGTACATGGCATCCGGTGACCCTGCGATCGACGAGGTGGCAGGCGAGATCGGTCTGGGCCGAACACAGGTCACCAGCCTCGAGGGACGCCTCGACGCTGCCCAGCGGTGGCACGACGGTGATTACGGTCCCGATACCGAGATGGCCAAGGCGGCGCCGTCGACCTGCGGGCTCTGCGGCTTCTATCTCCCCATCGCCGGCTCGCTGTCGGCCGCATTCGGGGTGTGCGGCAACGAATTCGCCGCCGACGGACGCGTGGTGCACGCCGAGTACGGCTGCGGTGCGCACTCCGACACCGAACTCCCCACCGGGGCCGGATCGCCACAATTCGAGCCGTACGACGACGCAGCACTCGACGTCATCGCAACGCCGGTTCCCCCGGTGAAGCCGGCCGACAGCGTCGAGACAACGGACAGCGTCGAGACCGCCGACAGCGTTGAGACCGCCGACAGCGTCGAGACAGCGGACTCTGTCGAGACAATTGAATCGGCCGATACGGTCGAGACGACCGACACCGTCGAGACGACGAAAGTCACCGAGGCTGCCCCGGTAGAGTCCGCGGCTGCCGATCTCGTTGCGTCCGACGAGGCCGACACAGTGGCCGATGATGCCACGACCAACACCGATCGCGCTGCGCAGGAAGAGGATTCGGCATCTCCGAGCTGATCGATCCGTTCGATACCGGGTCGTTGCGGGAGTCTGTTCTCGCGGCGTGGGGCTCGTCGCCCACCCGGCTTCGGGAGGATTCGGCGTCCGAGTCCGATCTGGTGCGCGGGGGCTACCGCGACCGGCTGTTGACCGAGCTCGCGCAGAACGCAGCGGATGCTGCCCGACGCGCCGGTGTCCCGGGTCGCATGGCGGTCTGGACCGATCACGCCGGTGCCGTCCATGTGGCCAACACCGGTGCTGCGCTGGATGTTTCGGGTGTGCATGCGTTGACCGCCTTGAGGGCGTCGGGCAAGACTGCTGCGGATTCGGGCGTCGGACAGTTCGGGGTCGGGTTCACCGCCGTGCGGTCGGTGTCCGACGAGATCGAGGTGCGATCCCGCAACGGCGGCGTGATGTTCAGCGCGCATCGCACGCTCGAGGCGCTGCGTGAGCGAGACATGCGTACGCCCGACACCGGCGTGCCGGTGCTGCGGCTCGCGTGGCCGGTCGCCGTCCCGCCCACCGATGGGTTCGACACCGAGATCGTGCTGACGGTGCGAGCCGACGCGGCAGCGAATTCTGTCGCCGCGGGCTTCGCGGACGAGGCGGTCGACCTGCTGCTCGAACTGGAGGCGCTGAACTCCATCGAGATCGATGGTGTCGTGATCGACTGCGTCAGAACGACACTCGATGACAGCAGCGCCGAGATCACGATCGGATCGCGAACTTGGCGGCAGTTCGTCACCCCGGCGGCGCGCTGGCTCGCTCCGGTCGTCGACGGTGTGCCCGTTCCCTCGCCGCCCGACGTCTTGCGCGCGCCGACTCGCTCGGACGAGCTGATGTCGTTGCCCGCGTTGGTCATTGCCGATGTGCCGATGCAGCCCGATCGGCGGCGCGTGTTGCCGGGTGTCTCGTTCGACGCGGTAGCGCACGGGTACCCGGACTTCGTGGCCTCGCTGCCTGCCGGGTCGAAGGCGTCGTTCGTACCCGAAGTCGGATTCGCGCGCAGTGAGGTCGACGGCGCACTGCGTGAACTGATCTTCCGTCGATTGTCCAGTGCGCCATGGCTTCCCGGTGCCGACGGACGTGACCTCGTGCCCGAGCAGGCGAACGTCATCGCGGACGCCACCGAGGAACTCGTCTCGGCGCTGGTCGACGTCGTACCGAATCCGGTCGACGCGTCGCTGTCGGGTGCGCGGCATGCATCGGCGCTGTCGGCGGTGGGTGTGCGCCGGATCGGGTTGGCGAGGCTGGCGGAGATGGTCGGTGGGCTCGATCGCGAGCCGAGTTGGTGGCGGCGAGTGTACGACGCCTTGACCCCGCTCGTGGTCGATGGCGTGGCTGCGGAAGAGCTTGCCGCGCTGCCTGTTCCGCTCGCAGACGGTCGTACGGTGACCGGCCCGCGCACGACGGTGATCGGCTCCGATGCCTCTGCCGCGGTCACCTGGGTCCGGCTGGTGCATCCGGACGCGGTGAGTTCGCTGCTCACACGCTTGGGTGCTCGGGAGGCGACTGCGACCGAACTGCTCAGCGACCCGGCACTCGAGGCGGCTCTGGACGATCTCGACTGGGACGAGAGCGAGGAGGTCGACCGGCTGGTCGATGCCGTGCTCGCGCTGGCGGGAGAGGCGGGTGAGCTACCGAGTTGGCTGGGCGGCCTGCCCCTCGCGGACGACGAGGGCGAATTGCGCAGCGCCGACGAATTGTTGCTTCCCGGAGCGCCGTTGGCGGATCTGCTGGTTCAGGACTCGCCGTTCGGTGTTCTCGCGTCCGCGGTGGTGGACAGGTTCGGTGAGCGTGCGCTGCGTGCAGTGGGAGTCGGGTGGGGATTCTCGGTGGTGCGTGACGAGCTGCCGACCGGGCCTGATCACGATCTCGACGACGAGGCGGCGTGGTGGTCGAGTCTGTCCGATGAGCCGGAGACACTTCTCGCGGTCCGGGATCTCGACCTCGTTCGATCTGACGCATGGACCGAGGCCCTGACGGTGCTACTCGACGATCCCGTTACCTGTGCGGCACTGGTCGATCGTGAGGGCTACACCGCGTGGTGGCTCAGGCGTCATGCACGACTGCACGATTCGCGTCCGATCGAGTTCCGAGCGCCTTCGGACGAGACGTTCGCCGGGTTGCTCGATCCGCTGGATCATCCGCGTGCCGACGAACTGCGGGCGGTGCTCAGTGCGTCGAACTGCGAGAACGCCGATACTGCCCGCGTGTTGCTGGCGGCGCTGTCGGATTCGCAGCGCACCCCGACTCCCGCGGTGATCGCGCGAACCCACACGCTCATCGCCACCGCTGTTGCAGAGCAACGCATCGAGGTCTCGGACATCGATCCACCGGATCGCGTCCGCACGCTCGGCGGCACAGTCGTGGACGCGTCGGATGCGCTGGTGATCGACGCTCCGTGGCTGGCGAGCGTGGTGCCGCCGGAGGTCGCCGTGCTCTCGGACATGGCAACCGCTGCCGCACTGGCCGATGTTCTGGACGTCGGGCAGGCGTCGGAGGCGATCGGCGGAGAAGTGATCGGCGTAGGACGCGTCAGCTCGTGGGATCGTGAACCGGGAGCCGTGTTGGCCTGTGCCGTAATGGGATTGCCGCTGCCGTCAGGAGGGGTGGTGGTCCATCACGAGCTGGTGGTTCGGCTGTCCGGTGACGTGAGCGGAGATCGAGAAGTGCCGTGGTGGGTGACCGCCGACGGAACGGTCCACTGCACGCAGAGTTGGGAGCGACCTCGTGGGGCTTGACGGTGTGATCCTGGACTGGATGGTCGAGCATCGAGTCGGTTGGGTCACGACGATGTTCTGGATCATCACCACGGTGGGCAACACGGTGTCGATGTTTCTGTTGTCCACGGTGATCGTGGGTGCGTTGCTTCGCGTCGGACGCAGATCGGATGCCGTTGTCGTCGCGGGCTCGATGCTGACCGGGTGGGGTCTGATGAATGCGCTCAAATTCGCGTTCGCGCGGGAGCGTCCACCGATTCCGGAGCGGCTGGTGGACATTGCGAGCCATTCGTTTCCGTCGGGCCACGCGATGGTGTCGATGGTGCTTGCCACGGTGGCGATCGCGGTGATGTTGCGATCGCCTGCTCCGTGGCTGCATCGGCCGGCCCTGCTCGTACTACCTGTGGTCGCGTCCCTGCTGATCGGATTCTCTCGGATCTACCTGGGTGCGCACTGGACCACGGACGTGCTGGCCGGCTGGGTGTTCGGTGCCCTGTGGGGGCTGGGGTCGATCTATGCCGTCAGGCTGATCAGCGCGAGAAATCGGAGCGCTGGGCGATGACGAGCAGCTCGTCGCGCATGGCCGGGCTGGAGACAGCGTTGGCGCGTGCGTAGAGGGCGCGGAGCGAGCGGACGTGGTTGCGGCGGTTGCGGTACTGAGAGACGAGCTTCATGGCCTGGCTTTCGTGGATCTAGTGGTTATCTGAACTGACATAACCCATGGTCCACGTTAACTTTGTGTTACTCAACCGGCTGACGGGTTAGTTTGCCCACGTCAGGGGCGGTGCGGTGACCGGGCTAACGTGATCCTGATCTCAATCGAGGCCTCGTTGGGCGGTTTTGCTTCCGCGACGTGACGCCGCTCTCTGCGCGAGGAAGATTCCGAACCCTACTGCACCCACGGCGATACCGGACCAACACGTCGCCAGTGCGTCGTCGGTGCGCTCTCCGGTGGCGGTGAACACCACCAGCGCGACGATCCAGCCGAGTATGCCGATCGTCAACACCGGCACCGGATCGGTGAGGCTGCGCGGAATCTGGGGGAGGTGGGCCACGAAATCACGCTACGCCACTGCGTTGGTCTCGGTTGCGTCGCTGCAGTTACCCAACTGCTTCGGTGTGCTTTATCGTTCGCTCATGCAATTGTCGTCGCGGCTACTCGACAACTACTTCAAGATCACCGAACGCGGCTCGACGGTCGGATCCGAGGTTCGAGGTGGCGTGGTCACGTTCGTGGCCATGGCGTACATCGTCGTCCTCAATCCGCTGATCCTGGGCAGCTTCTCCGCCGACGACGCAGCGGCCAAGACGGACGTACTCGGCAACATTCTGCCGGTCGCCCAGGTCGCCGCCGTCACGGCGCTCGTGGCCGGATTCATGAGCATCGCCTTCGGCATCATCGCCAATTACCCCTTCGGCATCGCAGCGGGCCTCGGCATCAACACCCTGCTCGCGGTGACAATCGCGCCGCAGGTGACGTGGCCCGAGGCGATGGGGCTCGTCGTCATCGACGGCATCATCATCGTGCTGCTGGCCGTCACCGGGTTCCGCACCGCGGTATTCAATGCGATCCCGCCGGAGCTGAAGGCGGCGATCGCCGCCGGTATCGGCGCGTTCATCGCGTTCATCGGATTGGTCGACTCGGGCTTCGTGCGTCGCATCCCCGACGCCGCAGGCACGACGGTTCCCGTCGGGCTCGGTATCGACGGGTCCATCGCGTCGTGGCCGACGGTGATCTTCGTGTTCGGGCTGCTGCTGATGGGTGTGCTCGTGGTGCGCAAGGTACGCGGCGGACTGCTGATCGGCATCGTCGTCACGACGATCTTCGCGGCGATCGTCGAGGCCGTCACCGATGTGGGGCCCTCCAACGGCGTCGACCCCAAGGGGTGGAATCTGTCGGTGCCGCAGTTGCCGAGCCAGTTGGTGCAGTCTCCCGATCTGTCGCTGGTCGGCAACGTCGATCTCTTCGGAGCGTTCACGCGCATCGGCGTGCTCGCCGCGAGCCTGCTGGTCTTCACGCTGGTGCTCGCGAATTTCTTCGATGCGATGGGCACGATGACCGGCTTGGGCAAGGAAGCGAAGCTGGACAAGGACGGGACCCTGCCGAACATCGGAAAGGCACTGGTCGTCGAGGGAGCAGGAGCGATCGTGGGAGGCGGTGCTTCGGCGTCGTCGAACACGGTGTTCGTGGAATCGGCGTCCGGAATCGCCGAGGGGGCGCGTACCGGACTGGCCAACGTCGTCACCGGACTGCTCTTCCTGCTGGCCATGTTCTTCACCCCGCTCACGGCCGTGGTTCCGATCGAGGCGGCTGCGCCTGCGCTGGTCGTGGTGGGTGCCCTGATGATCGGGCAGGTCCTCGACATCGACTTCCGCCGGTTCGACTACGCACTGCCCGCCTTCCTGACCATCGTGGTGATGCCCTTCACGTACTCCATCGCCAACGGGATCGGCGTCGGTTTCATCACCTGGGTCGTACTTGCGGTCGGTTCCGGTCGCGCGAAGTCGGTTCATCCCCTGTTGTGGATCGTCGCGTTGCTGTTCGTCGCATATTTCGCCGTCGGACCCATCACCGAGGCGGTTACATGACGCATGGTCGGTACCAGGGCGTATTCTCTGCGCTGTGACGTCGGGAAATGGTGTGAAGGACAATCGGAAATTGGCAAGCGACCTGTCGCTTGCGGTGGTGAGGCTGACTCGCCACCTTCGGGGTAGGCGAGTGGACTCGCAAGTCTCGCTCACTCAGCTGTCGGCTCTGGCCACGCTGAGTCGGGAGGGCGATATGACGCCGGGTGCATTGGCCGCGCGGGAGAAGGTCCAGCCGCCGTCGATGACACGGGTGATCGCATCGTTGGCCGAACTGGGCCTGGTGGCGCGCACCCCCCATCCCACCGACGGGCGGCAGGTGATCGTCTCGCTCTCACCGGCCGGTCGAGAACTGATCGCCGACGAGGCCAGTGCCCGCGAAGCATGGATGACGGCGCAGCTCGCAGGCCTCGGTCCCGAGCAACTCGACACACTCCGTGACGCGGTAGCGATCATCGGGGCCCTCGTCAGCGACTCCGAGTAGTTACCTAGGTTTATTATTTGAACGGTGGCCCCTGCTTCCCGTACCCCCGGCTCGACGATGTTCGCTGCTCTGAAGACCCACAACTACCGATTGTGGGCGTCGGGGCAGATCGTCTCGTTGGTCGGCACGTGGATGCAGAGGGTCGCCCAGGACTGGCTCGTTCTGACGCTGTCCGGCGGAAACGGCTTCGCTGTCGGCATCGTCATGGCCCTGCAGTTCGGACCGACACTGTTCCTCTCGGTCTGGGGTGGGGTCCTGGCAGACCGCTACGACAAGCGCAAGCTGCTGATGATCACCCAGGTCTTCGCCGCGGTCTGCGGTCTGGTTCTCGGCGTCCTCGACGTCGGGGGGATGGTCGAACTCTGGCACGTCTACGTCATCGCATTCGTCCTCGGCTGCTCGTCGGCGATCGACGCTCCGGTACGGCAATCGTTCACCATCGAGATGGTCGGCAAAGAGACCCTCGCCAATGCGATCGCGTTGAACTCGATGACCTTCAACATGGCGCGCATCGTCGGCCCTGCCGTGTCCGGAGTACTGATCACCCTCGTCGGCACCGGCTGGGTGTTTCTCATCAACGCCGTGTCGTTCGCGGCGGTCTTCGGTGCCCTCGTGGCGATGAACGTCGGTCAGCTCTTCCGCGTCGAACCCGCCCCACGCGCCAAAGGGCAGGTGCGAGAGGGCTTTCGATACGTCTGGGGGCGCGGTGACCTACGAGTACTGCTGGCCACGGTCTTCATGGTCTCGACGTTCGGCCTCAACTTTCCGCTGAGTCTGTCGGTGTTGGCGCGCAACACGTTCGGTAGCGGGGCAGACGCCTACGGTCTGCTCTCGACAACCCTGGCAGTGGGCACATTGGCCGGCGCGACCCTGGCGGCCCGGCGGGCGAGCGCGCCGCGCCTGCGGCTGTTCATCGGTGCCGTCATCGCATTCGGAGCCTTCGAGCTGATCGTCGGATTGATGCCCAACTACCTGCTCGTCGCACTTCTGCTGATACCCACCGGTGCCCTGACGTTGACGTTCACGACGTCGGCGATGAACATTCTGCAGATGTCGGTGCCGTCCGACATGCGCGGACGCGTGATGGGCATCTACATGCTGTGCTTCCTGGGCGGAACTCCGCTCGGCAGCCCGGTGCTCGGCTGGCTCGCCGACGTCCTCGATCCACGCGCACCACTGGTGTTCGGCGGCGTCATCTCACTGGCGACGGGGCTGTTCGCGGCCGTGTATCTACTGCGGCACAACAATTTGCGGATCACCGTGGTGCCGCCCGCAGACGGGCACCGGCTGCCCACCCTCGACACCGTGGCCGCCACCGCGAAGGTGTGAGGCGTTCAGATCCAGCCGTGGCGTCGGGCGAGAGCGCAGGCCTCGTGCCGGTTCGCTGCACCCAGTTTCGCAGCCGCCGCAGACAGGTAGTTGCGAGTGGTGCCGGGCGAAAGATGGGCGCGGCGTGCGATCTCCGCGATCGACGCGCCGTCGGCGGCGAACTCGAGCACATCGGCCTCGCGCGGTGTCAGCGGCGAGTCTCCGGCCCCGATGGCTTCCGCGGCCAGCGTCGGGTCGACGTAGCGCCCGCCGCCGTGCACGGTGCGCACCACCTCGGCCAGAGTGGCGGCCGAGGTGGTCTTGGGGAGGAAACCGCGCACGCCTGCTTCGAGCGCCTTCTTGAGGTAGCCCGGCCGGCCGTGGCTGGTGACGATGATCGACGCGCAGGCGGGCAACGTCTCGGCGATCTTCTGGGCCGTCTCGATGCCGTCGATTCCGCCCATCTGCAGGTCCAGCACGGCCACATCGGGGGAGAGCGAGGCTGCGGCGGTCAGCGCCTTCTCCCCGGAGTCGGCCTGCCCGACGATCTCGATGTCGTCCTCGAGATCGAGCATGGTTGCCAGCGCAGCACGGATGAGATTCTCGTCGTCGGCCAAGAGAACTCGGATCATGGTGTGGTCCTTGCGTTCTGGGGCGAGGTCGGCAACGCCGCAGTGAGGGTGAATTCGTCGGTGGTCTGCTCGGTGTGCAGGGTACCGTCGACGGCGACCAGCCGTTCTCGCAGTCCGCTCAGGCCCGTGCCGTCGTCGCGGCCGGTCGATGGCTGCGGATGATCGTTGATCAGTCGAATACTGTTGTCGGTCAGCTCGATCCGGCAATAGGTGGCCTCGGAGTGACGCAGAATGTTCGTCACACCCTCACGGACCACCCACGCGGCGGCCTCGGCTGCGCGCTCGTCGAGCATCGAGGTTTCACCGACGAGCTCGGTGGCGATGCCCGCGGCGGACAGCAGGGATCGAGCGCCGTCGAGTTCCGAGGCCACATCGATCGATCGATAGCCGCGAACCAGCTTTCGGGCGTCGGCCATGGATTCCTGGGCCAGAATGCGAACCTCGTCCATCTGGGCCGCAGCTCGATCGTCACCTCGACGCGCCAGTGCCGCGGCGAGTTCGCTCTTGACCGCGATGGCCGAGAGTGCGCGGCCGACGACGTCGTGCAGATCTCGCGAGAATCGCAGACGCTCCTCGGCAACGGAGAGCGCGGCAGCAGCGTCGCGGGTGGCATCGAGTTCGGTGACGATACGCAGCAGCCACGCTGACAGTTGGACGGTGAAGGCCATGAAGGCGATGAGGAGACCGAGCACCAGTGTTTCCACTGCCGGCGTGCCGAGAGCTGCTGCAAGTCCAGCAGCGGCCACGGCCGCCGCCAGGCACCACCGCAACGGGATCAGCGTTGCGACCGCACTGGTGACGAGCACGACGGCCCACAATGCATTGTTCGTGGCCCCGCCGGCAACCAGCACCACAGCGGCGACTGCCATGATCGCCAGGGGAATTCGTGGGCTCGCCGTCGACTGGCCGCCGAGCGCGGGGGTGCGCTGAACGACCACGAAGGTCGCTGCGGCACAGACTGCCACGGCCGCCATCGACAGGTAGTCCTCGAACTGCAGTGACGTCAGCATCGCAGCGGCGGCAACACCGACGGTGATCAGCAGAAACGACTGGCGGGTGTAGACGCGCACCTTGTCCACTGCACTGCTGTCGTTCCAGCCGTGCAGTGGATTGAGGTACTGGTGCAACTTCATGATCTCCAGCCTTGCAGACGGTGCGGCGAAAGGGGCGATCTAGGACCGCGGTTCCCAACGGAAGTGCGTGCGGGCGATCAGCAGGCTGCCGACGATCCAGGCGAGCATCACCAGCAGCGGCATTCCGGCTTCGGTGAAGGTGGCAGCGAAGCCGATGGGCGCGTCGCCAGGCGTGGTGGTGCCGAACCAGCCGAGGTTCAGCAGGTCCGAGACCGCAGCCATCGGGGTCAGCTCGATGACCCGGCTGAACGAATCCGGGAGTACACCGCGCAGCAGTGACGAGCCGACCATGGCGATCAAAATGACCGGAAGACTGGTGATCTGCGCCGCTTCCGCATTGCGGGTGAAGGCAGACGTGATCAGTGCCAGTGCGGCGAACAGAGCCGCGCCGCCGAGCAGGGCCACCGCGACGAGCAGTGCGTTCGTAGGAACCGGGCCACCGAAGGCCAGAACCACGGCTCCGACGATCAGGCCCAGTGCCACGGTGAGGATGAACGAGGGTACGGCCGGCCCCAGCAGAATCTGTAGGTCCGAGCTCTCTCCGGTCCGAAGTCGCTTGAGTACCAATTCGTCTCGACGCGTGGCGTAGATCGAGAGCATGTTGTAGTAGACCATGAACACCAACAGGAACAGTACGAACATCTCGAGCGCCGCTCCGACGCCCACGTCGGTCAATCCGTCGTCGCCCCGACTGCCGATGATCAGCAACGCGATCGGCAGCACGAGGGGTATGACGGTTGCGTTGAACAGCAGTACTCGGTTGCGTCCGAGCAGCGTGAACTCTGCTCGTGACAGGGCGGTCATCGTGCTCATGCGCTCATCACCTCGTTGTTCTGGATAGCGGAATTGTCGAATTCGTCTGCAATGGAGAGGAATACGGTCTCGAGCGATGCCGCTCGGGCGTCGAGACCGTGGAGGGTCACTCCGTTGTCTCGCGCCCACAGCAGCAGATCGGTCAAGGTCTCCTGTACCGAGGACGTCTGGATCGAGATGGTGTCTCCCGAGACGTCGATCGACGTACCGGGCAAAGTCGGCAGTGCCGTACCGGGGGCCTGCAGTTCGATCTTCGCCGGATGGTCGGCGACCACCTCGTCGACCGTTCCGCTACGAACGACGCTGCCGCGGTGCATGATCGCCAGCCGATCGCACAGTGACTCGGCCTCGTCCAGGTAGTGCGTCGTCAACATGATCGTCACGCCGGAATTCTTCAGCTCCTGGATCAGACGCCACGTGTTGCGGCGAGATTCGGGATCGAGTCCGGTGGTCGGTTCGTCGAGGAACAGCACCCTCGGGCGGCTGATGATGGCGCACGCCAGATCCAACCTGCGCTGCTCGCCGCCCGAGAGAAACTTCACCCGCGTGTCGGCCCGGTCGGCCAGGTCGACGCGCCCCAGCACCTCCGCCGTCGGCAGTGGATTGCTGCACGTGCCCGCCCACATCCGCAGGCTTTCCGCGGTGGTCAGATCCTGGGGCAGGCCGCCCTTCTGCAGCATGATGCCGAGAGACGGTCGAACCTTGCGGCGATCGGACACCGGATCCATTCCCATGATCCGCACCGTGCCCTCGCTCGGCCGTGAAAGTCCCTGAATCACTTCGAGAGTGGAGGTCTTGCCGGCACCGTTGGTGCCCAGCAAGCCGAACAGCTCACCCTCCGCGATCTCGAGATCGAGCGTCTTCACGGCCTCGAACGCGGTTTTGCCCGAACCGTAGCGGCGAGTCATGCCGCTGACTTCGATGATGGTCATGATTGCTTCTCCCAGTTGCGGAGTCCGATGACGAACCGCACGCCCATGAAGGCGACGATGACGCCGAGTGCGACGAATGCCGGAAGGGACGTGCCGACGATCGCGAACAACACGGCGACGATCGCGAGACTGATGACGATGACGACGATCTCACGCGCCATCGTCGGAGCCGGCCCGAGCTCCATGAGATCGGTGAACAGGTTTCCCTCGTCTGGTTGCTTCATGACTACGAGTCTGCTGCGCCCGAACCACCGAAAACAGTGCGGCGCATCATGACCTGAAGTGACACCGTCACGGTCCGGCCATGACAAAAGTCATGAGCGCGCTCGTGGCGACGGCGGTTCTGTCGCTCGAACGGCGAGCGGTAGGGCCGCGGGCCGGGTACCTTCGCCTCGTGAATCGCACCGAGTCGGCGAGCCCCGGCCGTCGTCCGCAGATCCGCGTCATTCTGGCCGGTTCGGTGCCGAACCTGGTGCAGTGGTTCAACCTGTACCTCTACGCGACGTTCGCACCGTACTTTCGGACCGAGTTCTTCGATCCGGCCTCGACGAATTCGCTCGTGTACGTCTACGGACTGTTCGCACTGACCTTCGTCGTACGGCCACTCGGCTCGTGGCTGTTCGGCAGGCTCGCGGACGTGCGGGGCCGGCAGTTCGCGCTCGTCGCGGCGGTCACGCTGATGTCGGCCGGATCTGTTGCCCTTGCGGTCACTCCGACGGTCCACGACATCGGTGTCTGGGCGGCGGTGATCCTCGCGGTCGTGAGCATCGTGCAGGGCATCGCAACCGGTGGCGAGTACGCGGCGGCGACGGTGTTGCTCTCCGAATCGGGCACGCGCGGACACCGGGGATTGTTCGCCTCGTTCCAGGCCGCGACCATCGTCGGCGGTCTCGTGCTCGCGCAGGCCTGTCTGCTCGTGCTCCTCGCGGGTACGGATCGCGCGGCAATTTCCGAGTGGGGCTTTCGTCTCGCGTTCGCCGCGGGCGGCGCGGCGGGCCTGGCGTCGTTGTGGTGGGCGCGTGGACTCGATCGCGTGCCCCGTGCACCGGGAGCGCCGCGGGCGGACCGAGACGCCACGATGGGGGCGCTCTTTCGCGATCACCGGCGTCCGCTCGTCTGGGTGTTCTTGCTGACCGCGGGAGGGAGTGCGGCGTTCTACACCTACACGGTCACCGTTCCCTCGATCGTTCGCGAGACGTTCTTCGCCGCGGACGGTGCCAGGGGCGAGCTCACCGCGACCGGCCTCGTGCTCGCGGCCTTCGTGGTGTTGATGGTGCTGCAGCCGGTCGGCGGCGCACTGAGCGACCGCATCGGGAGAAAGCCTCTTCTCGTCACGTTCGGGGCACTGGGCATACCGGCCACCGGCGCACTGGTGCTGGCCACCGACCGGCTGACGTCTCCGCCTGCGGTGTTCGTCATGCTGGTGAGCGCATTCGCCGTTCTCACCTGTTATCTGTCGGTGAACGGCATCGCCAAGGCCGAAGTGTTCCCCGCTCACATTCGTGCCCTCGGCGTCGGCTTCGGCTACGCCGTGGCGAACTCCCTGTTCGGGGGTACGGCACCGTTGATCTACCACGCCACCAGCGGCCGTGGCAGCACCGACTTCGTCGTCTACACGACGGTGCTGCTCTCGGTGACGCTCTGCGCAGCCCTGTGGATGCGGGGTGGCTCGGCCACCGCGCTCGATGCGTCGACCGGTCCTAGAAACCCCAGCCCATGACGGCCGGGCGCGCAGTTCCGAACGTCAGGTCGAGTGCGTGCAGCGACGCGTCGTTGCGGGCGGTGAGGCGGTTGGCCGCGGCGAACAAGCGGGCCCGATGGGTGCCGAAGTAGATGCTGGCGAGCACGTCGATGTCGAGTTCGATGTCCGGTTCGGATTCCACCCGGGTGCAGGTGGCGCGGCCGTCGGTCACGGTCAGCGAGTAGGTGCCGCCCGCATCGAGGAAGGGATCTCGCACAGCGATGATCAGCGAGGTGTCGAGCGCGTAGGTGCGTGCCTCCAAAGCTGCCTCGACGTGCATGATGCGGCCCCACAGAGCGTCGTGGTGAGCCGTGACCTTCGGTAGCCGATTGTTGGTCAGCAGGAACGGCAGCGCTTCGTCCCGTGCCTGCCGTACCTCGATGGTGTCGACCAGGTCCACGCCGACGAGGATCTGCCACAGCGCGGCGTACGCGTCGTCGGTCACCGCGATGAATTCCTCCACCACCACTCGGCTCGGGTTGCGGCCGCGTCGGTAGGCGACGTATCCGTCGGGATGAACGACGAAGAACAGAGCCGTCAGTCCGCCGCGCCGGTTCTCGCGGTCGGCGAAGAACCGCTCCCAGCGGATCGGCGGCTTGGGCTGCGCGCCTGCGGTCTGCTGCTGCCAGCGGTGGTAGATGTCGGGGAGCAGTTCGGTGGCCTCGGCCGATTCGATCAGCCGGACGCCGGTGGCCGGGGGAGCGTCCTTGCGGAACTGCGCGAATCGACGATCGATCGAGACGCTGATCTCCTCGGTCACCGGCCCGTAGCCGAAGCGTCCGTAGATCGTCGCCTCGCTGGCCGTGAGCAGCGAGAGCGGTGCGCCCGCGTCGTTCAGGGCGCGGTGCTGCTGGGTGAACATCGATCGCAGGATGCCGCGTCGACGATGCGTCGGCGCGACCGAGACCCAGGAGACTCCGGACGCCTCGACCTGCGCACCACCGGGAACGGTGACCGACATCGGGAAGTGCATGGCCACACCCACCGGGGTCTCGCCGTCCCAGGCCAGGTACACGTGCTCGGACTGGGTCAGGATCTGCGTCTCGGCCAGGTCCTCGGCGTTCTGGTGCTCGCCGAACGCGTGGGCGTCGAGCAGCGCGACGGCATCCCAGTCGTCGTCGGTGGCGGTGCGGATGGTGATCGATTCGTCGGTAGTCATCGGACTTTACTTTTCCATACAGGAGTGGAGCCCGCGGAACGACCCGAAAAATCTGCCATACGGAAGCAGGCCTTCGCCGAGGGAGTCTCGAAGTCGGCCGGGTGACAAGATGAGCACGTGGTGCATGTACTCGACATCGACGACCCCTCGGACCCGCGACTGGACGATTTTCGCGATCTCAACTCGTCGGATCGGCGACCCGACCTGCCCGAGGGCAAGGGTCTGGTGATCGCCGAGGGTGTGTTGGTGGCGCAGCGGCTGCTGACCTCGCGGTTTCCGATGATCAGCCTGCTGGGCGTGGATCGACGGCTCGACGCCTTGCGCGACGATCTCGTCGATTCGGACGTTCCGTTCTACCGGACGTCCGCGGAGGTGATGGCCGAGGTCGTCGGCTTCCACCTCAATCGTGGTGTGTTGGCCGCGGCGAACAGGCCGCCGGCCCTCGATCTCGACGAGGTGTTGGACGGTGCCAGGACGGTGGCGATTCTCGAGGGCGTCAACGATCACGAGAATCTCGGGTCGATGTTCCGCAACGCGGCGGGCCTCGGGGTCGATGCCGTTCTGTTCGGGGCCGCGTGTGCTGATCCGCTCTATCGTCGTTCGGTGCGAGTGTCGATGGGACATGTGCTGCGGGTGCCGTTCGCCAAGGTGCCCGAGTGGCCCCGTGGCCTCGATCGTGTTCGCGCGTACGGGTTTCAGCTGATCTCGTTGACGCCCAACCCGGCGGCGGTGTCGTTGGCGACGGCGATGACGGGGGAGAAGGTTGCCCTGCTGCTGGGTGCCGAGGGGCCGGGTCTGACCGAACATGCCATGCGAGCAACGGACATTCGCGCGCGGATTCCGATGGCCCCTGGCACCGATTCGCTGAACGTGGCGACGGCCGCGGCGATGGGGTTCTACGAACGTGTGCGCCTGACGTGAACGACCACGACCCGAGCGTCCGCTGGACCGGAGTCCCGATCGCCGTCATCTCGGCGGCGCTGGTGGGTGTGGCACTGACGACGTTCGGTCTGGAGCTGGCCAGAATTCATCCACTGCTCGCACTCGGTCTGAACATTATCGTCGTCGCGGGTGCAGCTCCGACGGTCATGCGGTGGCTCGCGATACCGGTGTGGCGCTGGGCGGTGTACGGAGCCGGTATCGGTTCCATCCTCAGCTTCGTGGCACTGGCGGCGCTGGCGTTCTGACGTTCGCCGGCACCCAGGACGGCCCTGCCGCATCTACTTGCGCGAGAACCAACGCTTCTTCGGACGCGGTGCCTGTTCGTCGGGGGCGTCGGGCATCGGTTCCTGTGCGCCACGGCCGTTCGCACTCCGGTTCGGTGGCGGCGGCTCCTGTCCGGGAACGTACATCGTGAAGCCGCAGACCGGCAGGGTGTCGGGATCGAATTCGTCCGCGTGCGGCGCGCCGGTGTAGCGGAATCCGAGCCACTCGGCGTTGGCCGCCTCGGCGAATTCCTGTGGGTGGAACGGCAGCGATTGTGGATCCGGCATCACTCCGGGCGGATAGATCAGCGGATGCTCACCGGCCCAGAACGATCGCTCCCACACCAGTGGCAGGCCGGCGTCCTCGTAGATGTACACCGGGGTGGCGCTGAACGATCGGCGGAATTCACCGCGCTCCCAGTACGCGAACGCACCCCAGGCGTGCTGGGGATCCGAGGCGACGAGGTAGGTGTGTTCGGACGCCAGAGGGCGGGTGAAGGATTCGGGAAGCGTCGACGGTGTCGGCACCGACAGGTTCGATCCGCAGACCACGGTGACGCCGGGGTAGCAACCGATGAAGACGTGATCGTCGTCCACGCCTGCCGATGTCGATATCGGACCCTGTCCGAGAGGCACTGCCGTCAGGTGGGGGTACAGACGTCCGACGAGTGCGCTCGCAGCATTCCAGTCCGAGGTGGTGGCTTCTCGGAGTACCGAAATGGGATCCGGTGCGTCCACGTACCAGATCGTTGATGCTTTGGCCCCCACTACCGGCACCTCTCTCTCCGTAAGCTCCGTCGAAAGCCTACGGTGTGAGCGTCGGCAATCTGTCACCGAGCGGCAAATCGGCCGTCGAAGAGATCAGTTGTGGCCGCTGCTGCGAACGCCGAGCAGCACGTCCTCCCACGACGGCATGGCCGGCTTGCCCCGCTTGTCCTTGCCGCCGGTGTGACCGGCGGCAGGCTTGGGTGCGGGCCTCGGCTCCCTGGCCACCGGTTCGCGTGGCTGCTCGGGCTCGGGAGTCGGCGCATCGTCCACCTCGACCTCGATGGTCTCGGCGTCGAGTTCGCTGTCGGCGGTGGTGCCGTAGTACTCGTCGAAGCTCTGCTGCGAGGCCTGATCGTCATCCTCGGCGGACGTCAGTGCGCGCACCGGTGCGAGGCCGCGCAGTTGGCGTCCGAAGTCGGGATCGATCAGTTCGTGGGCGGTGTCGTCGAGCGGCGCGATGGTGCCGCCGTGGCCGTCGGGCAGGAACTGCCAGTGCGCCTTGTTGGTGGTGCGGCCCGCCTGCCACTTCAGCTGTGCGACCCACTTGCTGTCCTCGTCGCGCCAGGCGTCCCACTCCGCGTCGTCGAGGTTGTGCCCGCGAGCGCGGAAGGCGAGGGTGACGATCTCGAGCAGGGTCTGCACGGCCGGGCCGTCGTGGCGCAGCGGATGACCGGCCTGGGCCATCGACGCGGCCTGCGAACGTTCGAGCAGCACCGGGTGAGCGAACACCTCGACGCGACTGATGGCCATTCCGGAGTCGGCGGCAACCTGTTCGATGGTCGCTCCGCTGCGGATGCGGGCCTGAATTTCTTTCGGCCGAAGCAAGCTGTCCATTTCGATCTCAATCTGTCCTAGTCGAGCGATGTCACCGCGTGAGGCCGCGCGGAGCTTGTCGTCGGCTGGAAGCCGGAATCTGTCGCCGGTCTTGGGATCTGCGCACACAACGAACTTTCCGTCGGCCTCGAGACCCACCACACGTAAGTCTCGCACCTTGACCTCCTCATCGCGCCGGCTCGCGATACCGTCGAGTTCGAGCCTAGTTCACCTGCCGTATTCGGCGGGTGTTCGACACGCATCGCTTCTGCCGACGATCGTTTCCCTGTCAGAGGGTAGACAGCTGCGGGCTCGGCTGCACCCATTCGGTCGATCTTGCGTCGATTGCTCTGTGCGACAACGCCGATGCGTCCCTGCGCAGGTAGAGGGCACCCAGGCCGAAACCGATGGTCAGGGCAATCGCGTGCCCGACGGCGGTGAAGGACGGATCGGACACTCCACTGATCGTGACGACGCCGATCCACAGTGCGGCCCAGCCGGCACGCCACGGCATCGGCAGGTACCGGATCATCGACCCTCCGACCGCTGCTGCCGCGTAGCTGACACCGACGTCGACGGCCATCGCCAGCGAGTCCGCGAGCCAGTCGTTGTGAATACCGATGAGCAGGCCGACTGCCACCAGAGCAGTGGCACCGACATGTCCGGTGCCGAAGGTGAGAAGGAAGCGTCGCCAGCCGGAGACCCATTCGGCGACGGCGAACAGCACGGCGACCGCGGCCAACCACAGCCAGTTCACCCGACCCTCGGTGAGGAAGACGCTCGTGACGACAGTGGCGAGGTGACCGTCGGTCAGATTGTGCAGGTTGGTACTTGCCGCATGCAGTACGTGCCAGCGATCGTGCGGCCCGATCTGGCCGAGCGCTACCGTGCCTGCCACCGCGAGGGTGCAGTAGACCAGTGTCACGCGGATCCGCAGCGCGACGGTCAGGAGCCTGAACATACGAGCGCTCCCTCCGAGGTCGTTACGCTTGCTTACTTGATAGCAAGTGTAGGCCTCGAAGGGAGCGCCGGAGCTGTGAGCTTGCTGGGAATGGTCGTTCCGCAGGCTCCACTCCTGCCCTGGGAATGGTCGTTCCGCAGGCTCCACTCCTGCCCTGCCAACTAGCTCAGTGTGGACACGACCCAGTCGATGCTCTTGGTCAGTGCGGTGATGTCGTCCGGCTCGATGGCCGGGAACATACCGACACGCAACTGGTTGCGGCCGAGCTTGCGGTACGGCTCGGTGTCGACGACGCCGTTGGCGCGCAGGATCTTCGCAACCTGGGCTGCGTCGACCTTCTCGTCGAAGTCGATGGTGCCGACGACCTGGCTGCGGTGATCCGGGTTCGTGACGAACGGCGTTGCGAATTCGCTGTTCTCGGCCCAGTCGTACAGGCGTGAGGACGAATCGGCGGTGCGCTTGGTGGCCCAGTCGAGGCCGCCCTGCGAATTGAGCCATTCGATCTGATCGGCGAAGAGCAACAGTGTCGCCACGGCCGGGGTGTTGTACGTCTGGTTCTTGCTGCTGTTGTCGACGGCGATCGGCAGTGACAGGAAGTCCGGGACCCACCGATCCGTGGCGGCGATCTCGCTGACGCGCTCGAGCGCGGCGGGGCTCATCAGCGCGACCCACAGGCCACCGTCGGCGGCGAAGCACTTCTGCGGAGCGAAGTAGTAGACGTCCGAGTCGGCGACGTTGACCGGGAGACCGCCTGCGCCGGAGGTGGCGTCGATCGCGATGAGGGCGTTCTCGGAGCCGGCCGGACGGCTGACCGGAATGGCCACGCCCGTCGAGGTCTCGTTGTGCGCCCAGCCGATCAGGTCGACGGACGGGTCGGAGGTGGGCTCGGGCGCGCTGCCCGGCTCTGCCTTGACGACGATCGGATCACCGATGAACGGGTTGTTCTTGGCCACCGAGGCGAACTTCGAGCTGAACTCGCCGTTGGTCAGGTGCAGCGACTTCTCGCGAATCAGGCCGAATGCAGCAGCGTCCCAGAATGCGGTGGTGCCGCCGTTGCCGAGGACGACCTCGTAGCCCTCGGGGAGGGAGAACAGATCCTTCAAACCACTGCGCACACGTCCGACGACGTCCTTGACGGGCTTCTGGCGATGGCTGGTGCCGAACACGGAAGCGCCGACATCGACCAGGGATTGCAGCTGCTCGGGGCGAACCTTGGACGGGCCACAGCCGAAGCGTCCGTCGGCGGGCAGGAGATCGGCGGGAATGATCGGCAATTCGGCCATGGAGTAGCGCGTCCTAGCGTCGATGGAATATGGCCCTTACAGGGTAGTCGGGTGCCATATCAGCTTCGACTACCGGATCAGGTCCCAGCCTTCGACGGACTCGGGTGACCGCGGTTCGGGGCCGGTGTAGAGGGCAGCGGGTCGGACGAGCTTGCCCAGGCGCTTCTGCTCCAGGATGTGCGCGCACCAGCCCGCGGTACGTCCACAGGTGAACATGGCGGGCATCATGTGCGCCGGTACCTCGGCGAAGTCGAGGATCACCGCGGCCCAGAATTCGACGTTGGTTTCGATGGCTCGATCGGGGCGGCGTTCGCGCAGTTCGGTCAGCGCCGCCTGCTCGAGTGCTGCGGCGACCTCGTAGCGCGGTGCGTTCAGTCTCTTCGCCGTGGCGCGCAGTACACGGGCGCGCGGGTCCTCGGCGCGGTAGACGCGGTGCCCGAAGCCCATGAGCTTCTCTTTGCGGTCCAGGATTCCGGTGATCAGAGCCCGTGCGTCGCCGGTCTTCTCGACCTCTTCGATCATCGGCAGGACGCGGGCGGGTGCACCGCCGTGCAGCGGTCCGGACATCGCACCGATGGCACCGGAGAGGCAGGCGGCGACGTCTGCCCCGGTGGAGGCGATGACGCGTGCGGTGAACGTCGAGGCGTTCATGCCGTGCTCTGCAGCCGAGACCCAGTATGCGTCGATGGCGGCGACGTGGGCGGGATCCGGTTCGCCCTTCCACCGGACCATGAATCGCTCGGTGACGGTCGCGGCCTGATCGATGCGGGTCTGCGGAACTGCGGGCTGGTAGATACCGCGAGCGGACTGGGCGACGTAGGACAGGGCCATCACCGACGCGCGGGCGAGGTTGTCGCGAGCGGTGGAGTCGTCGATGTCGAGTATCGGCTGGTATCCCCAGATCGGAGCGAGCATCGCCAGACCCGCCTGGACGTCGACACGGACGTCGCCGGTGTGGATCGGCAGCGGGAAGGGTTCGGCCGGCGGGAGTCCTCGTCCGAACTCGCCGTCGACGAGCAGGGCCCAGACATCACCGAACGTCACGTTCTGCGCGACGAGTTCCTCGATGTCGACGCCGCGGTAGCGCAATGCGCCGCCGTCCTTGTCGGGCTCGGCGATGTCGGAGGTGAACGCGACGACACCTTCGAGACCGGGGACGAAATCCTCGGGAACTCGTTGAACAGCCATGGCCTGTGGACTCCCTCGTCGCAACTGCACCCGGCTCTGCGCCGCATCCGGGCGTACTTCGTCAGAACCATAGCCGGGATCGACGCGGGAGTAGCGTCTGGGCTTGTGTCTGCAGATGAACAGCGCCTGGCGAACATGCGGGTGGACTACGGAGAGCCCGAGGACCTGGACGTCGATGCTCTGGCGGGCGGGTGGTGTTCGCTGGCGCAGCAGTGGTTGTCCGACGCGATAGCCGCGAATCTGCCCGAGCCCAACGCCATCGTGTTGGGGACGGTCGATGAGTCGGGTAGACCCGCCACCCGCACCGTGTTGTGCAAGGACTTCGACGCGTCCGGTGTGGTCTTCTACACCAACTACGACTCGGACAAGGGCCGTGCGCTCACCGCGACGCCGTATGCGTCGATCACGTTCCCGTGGATCGGAAATGCCCGCCAGCTCACCGTCCGCGGCCCGGTGGTCAAGGTCGATACCGAGACCACCGAGGCGTATTGGCGCACGCGGCCCCGGGGCTCCCAGCTGGGGGCATGGGCGTCCGAGCAGTCGCGACCGGTCGGCTCGCGGGAGGATCTGGTTGCGCGACTGGCCGAGGTCACCGCGACGTTCGACGGAATCGACGTGCCGGTTCCGCCGAACTGGGGCGGTTTTCGCGTCGAGCCGGAGACGGTCGAGTTCTGGCAGGGCCGAACGAGCCGCATGCACAACCGAATTCGCCTGACGGTGGCAAGCGGTGTGATCGAGCGTCTGCAGCCGTGAGCCGATTGCGCGGCATTCTTGCCGATACGACTCCGCTGAGGACTCCGGCCTACAAGCGGTTGTGGCTCGCGAACATCGTCACCGTCATCGGTGCCCAGCTGTCCATTGTTGCTGTGCCGCAACAGGTTTTCCAGATCACGCTCAGCTCGGCCTACGTGGGCCTCACCGGTGTGTTCGCGTTGGTGCCGCTCATCGTCTTCGGCCTGTGGGGTGGAGCGTTGGCCGACGTGATGGACCGCCGCACCCTGTTGATGATCACCACCTGCGGCCTGATCGGTGCCTCGGCACTGTTCTGGTTGCAAGCGTTTCTCGACCTGAACAATGTGTGGATCATCCTGGTGCTGTTGGCCGTTCAGCAGGCATTCTTCGCGGTGAACCAGCCGACGCGCAGCGCGATTCTCCCGCGGATCCTGCCTGCCGAGCAGTTGCCCGCTGCGAATTCGCTGAACATGACGGTGATGAACTTCGGTGCCATCGCCGGACCGCTCAGCGCAGGCATCCTCATCTACTACATCGGACTCGAGACCCTCTATCTGATCGACACCGTCGCACTGTTCGCCACCCTGTGGGCGGTGATCCGGCTGCCGGGGATTCCGCCGGCGAAGTCGGGTCAGCGCGCCGGATTGCGTTCGGTGTTCGACGGTTTCGCCTACCTCGCGACGCAGAAGGTGCTGCTGGCCTCGTTCGTCGTCGACATCATCGCGATGGTGTTCGGTATGCCCCGCGCGCTGTTCCCGCAGATCGCGCACGAGAGCTTCGGCGATCCCGCGTCGGGCGGTCCTGTGCTCGGCATGCTGTTCGCCGCGATGTCCGCGGGCGCGGTGGTGGGAGGCGTGTTCTCCGGCTGGTTGCCCCGAGTACGCAGGCAGGGGCTGGCGGTGCTCATCTGCATCGTCGTGTGGGGCGCGGCGATGATCGGCTTCGGTCTGGCCGTCGGCGCGGCCACCGACGGGGCCACCACTGTCGCCCTGTGGTTCGCGTTGGCGTTCCTGGCCCTCGGCGGTGGAGCCGACATGATCTCGGCGGCGTTCCGCAGCACGATGCTCCAACAGGTCGCGACCGACGAGATGCGCGGTCGACTGCAGGGTGTGTTCATCGTCGTCGTCGCGGGAGGTCCGCGAATCGGCGACGTACTGCACGGCGCAGCGGCCGCATCCGTCGGTACGGCGGCGGCTGCTGCCGGCGGTGGGGTTCTGGTCGTCATCGGCGTCTCGATCGCCGCGCTGGCTCTTCCTGCATTCATTCGGTATCGCGTGGGTGCGGTGGTGAAGAATGTCTCTCATGGCTGACGCGCAGACGTACTCGTTGACGAGCGGCAAGTATCGGGCAGACATCGCTGCCGTCGGAGCGGGCCTTCGGGCGCTCGAATACGACGGCGCAGCGCTCACCGAGACGTGGGAGGCGGGCTCGAAGCCGCCGTTGTCGGCGGGGCTGGTGTTGGCCCCGTGGCCCAATCGGACGGCCGATGGGACGTTCACCTTCGAAGGCGTCGAGCATCGGATGGAGATCTCCGAGCCGGCTCGCAACAACGCCAGTCACGGATTCGTTCGACGCGTGGCGTGGACTCTCGTGGAGCACACCGACTCTCGCGTCGAGCAGAGCGTGGACATCGGAACGCATCAGGGTTGGCCGTTCTCGATCACGGTGACCGTGGTGCACGAGCTGTCGGAGGACGGTCTCACCGTCACCGCGTCGGCGAAGAACACCGGTGACTCGCCCGCGCCGTACGGGATGGGCTTTCACACCTTCGTCCGGGTGGGGGACGTGCCGCTCGACGAGTGCACCCTCGAGCTGTCCGCGGGAACCCGGCTGCCGCTCGATCCGGTACGCAATCTGCCCGTGGGCAACTCGGTGCCGACGGCCGATACCGAGTACGACTTCCGGCAGCCGAGAGCCCTGGAGGGCGTGCAGCTGGACACCCCGTTCAGCGCCTCGTTGCCCGAGGCCGACGGCCGAGCGAACCACGTACTGCGCGGCCCGGACGGCACTGCGACGGTGCTGTGGACCGACAGCAGCTTCGGATGGGTGCAGGTGTTCACTGCCGATCCCGCCAACGATCAGGCATATCCCGAGCGCGGCCGGGCGTTGGCGATCGAGCCGATGACGTGCCCGCCCGATGCGCTGAACTCCGAAATCGATCTGATCGTGCTCGATCCGGGACGAACCTGGTCCGGCACCTGGGGAATGAGGTACGAGAAGTGACCATTCTGGTGTGCGGCGAGGCGTTGGTCGATCTGGTCCCGGTGCACGAGGGGCCGCTGCTCTCGCCGAAACTCGGCGGCGGGCCGTTCAACGTCGCCGTCGCGATCGGTCGACTCGGTTCGCCCGTCGCGTATCTCTCGCGGATCTCCCACGACCCGTTCGGCGAGCAGATCCTGGCGAGTCTGCGCGACGCGGGTGTGGACACCACGTGGGTGCAGCGCGGCGACGAGCCGACGACCTTGGCGATGACCACCCTCGCCGACGACGGCAGTGCCGAGTATTCGTTCTACGCCGACGGCACCGCCGATCGTCTCGTTGCCGATCCCGGCGATCTGCCCGACGAGATCAGCGTGCTCTCGTTCGGCACGTTGTCACTGCTCTACGAACCCGGTGCGTCGATGTACGCGGGCCTGCTGCACCGCGCCCGGGCGGCGGGCAAGCTCACGATGCTCGACCCCAACATCCGGCCTGCCGCGATCGACAGCACCAGCGGAGACATCACCGCCGACGGGTTCCGCGACCGTTTCCGTTCGTGGTTGCCCAGCATCGACATCCTCAAGGTCTCCGAGGACGACTCGCATTGGTTGGGGCTCGGAACCCAGGGCACAACGGTGGACGACTGGCTCGCGTCGGGTGTCACCGCAGTGGTCATGACTCGCGGCGGCAACGGAATCTCGGTCTTCACCGCAGCCGAGGAGACGGCGGGTACAGGAATTGTCACAGCCGAGGAGATCTCGGTGCCGGGAGTTGCGGTCGACGTCGTCGACACCATCGGCGCAGGTGACACCGTGCACGGGGCTCTGCTCAGCTTTCTGGAGAAGGAGAGCATTATCACATCGAACGCGGTGAAAGAGATGAGCAAGCAAGATTGGCGGGAAGCGCTCGATTTCGCCGCGAAAGCGGCGGCAATCACGGTTTCTCGACCCGGTGCCGACCCTCCGTGGGCGTCCGAGGCGTCGAGAGACTAGTTTCACTATCGACGTTAGAACTGTCCGCTTCAAGTACGTGTCCGTTACACGAGTTCGAGAGGGACCATTCGTGCCCGCTGAGAATGATGCCAAAGCCACCCTCACCTATCCCGGTGGCGAATACTCCATGTCGATTGCCGAGGCCTCCGAAGGCAACAACGGCATCGAGCTGGGAAAGTTGCTGGCCACCACCGGCTACACGACGTTGGACGGCGGGTTCGTCAACACCGCGTCGACCAAGTCGGCCATCACCTACATCGACGGTGACGCAGGCATCCTGCGCTACCGCGGATACCCGATCGAACAGCTTGCGGGCAAGTCTTCGTTCATCGAGGTCAGCTACCTGCTGATCTACGGGGAGCTGCCGTCCGAGGCTCAGCTCGAGAAGTTCACCGACAAGATCCGTCGGCACACTCTGCTGCACGAGGACCTCAAGCGGTTCTTCGACGGGTTCCCGCGCAACGCTCACCCGATGCCGGTGCTGTCGAGTGCCGTCAACGCGCTGTCGGCGTACTACCAGGACTCGCTCGACCCCAACGACCCGGAGCAGGTCGAGCTGTCGACCATCCGTCTGCTGGCCAAGTTGCCGACCATCGCGGCGTACGCCTACAAGAAGTCCGTCGGTCAGCCGTTCCTGTACCCGGACAACTCGAAGAGCCTGGTCGAGAACTTCCTGCGCCTGACGTTCGGCTTCCCGGCCGAGCCGTACGAGGTGGATCCCGAGATCGTCAAGGCACTCGACATGCTGCTCATCCTGCATGCCGACCACGAGCAGAACTGCTCCACCTCGACGGTGCGACTCGTCGGATCCTCGCAGGCCAACCTGTTCACCTCGATCTCCGGCGGCATCAACGCGCTCTGGGGCCCGCTGCACGGCGGAGCCAACCAGGCCGTGCTCGAGATGCTGGACAAGATCAAGGCCGAGGGCGGCGACGCCACCGACTTCCTGCGTCGAGTAAAGAACAAGGAAGACGGCGTCAAGCTCATGGGCTTCGGGCACCGCGTGTACAAGAACTTCGATCCGCGCGCGACGCTGGTCAAGGAAACTGCGCACACGATCCTCGGCAAGCTCGGCAACGGCGACGAACTGCTCGAGATCGCTCTCAAGCTCGAGGAGACCGCTCTGACCGACGACTACTTCGTCGAGCGCAAGCTCTACCCCAACGTCGACTTCTACACCGGCCTGATCTACCGCGCGATGGGCTTCCCGCCGCGCATGTTCACGGTGTTGTTCGCGATGGGCCGTCTCCCGGGCTGGATCGCGCACTGGCGCGAGCAGAACGAGGACACGACCGGCAAGATCGGCCGTCCGCGCCAGATCTACACCGGCTACACCGAGCGCGACTACCAGGACGTCGGCTCCCGCTAGCTCCCGCTGTACAACGACGCCGCCGGCTCCCCAGGGGAGCCGGCGGCGTCGTCGTTGGTCCGGCTTCGCCGAACTCGAAGTGATGGACGGTTTTGCGTCGAATTCCATCCCCGACTTCGAGTTCGCGGCGGCGTGGCTGCTAGGTCATCGCCACCTCGCGCAGCACCTGTCCTACACCGTCGCTCAGGCGCAAGGTGTCCGTATCCGTCGGGGCGACCACGAGGTTGCCGCCGACGGGTAGGTCGATGGTGCTGACGAATGCAGACCGTGATCCCCGAGCATCCTCGATGGCGACGGTGTAATCACTCGTGGTGGGGGCGTCGGTCGTGAGCGTCAACGATCGCTCGGTGGGGCTGACCTCGGCGACGATCGACGCGCCCGCAGGCAGGCGAAGGGAGGTCGATCGAACCACCCATCCGTCGGACAGGATGGAGATGTCGATCGACGCGTCGCGATCGTTGTCCGCGACGTCGGAGAGCGTGAGCCGCATCGGTGTGTCGGTCGAGGTCTCCAGTAACGCCGTGTTGTCGTTGTTGATGAACGCGGACCGTCGCACCCGGTCGGTGTCGGACACCGACAAGCTCCATTCGACATCGGTCGCATCGACGGGATCGTTGGTGTCGTCGGTGACCAGCACCAGGTAGTCCTGGCCCGGCTCACCGACCTCCGTGCAGGAGGGGCACCGATGAACGCCGGTCATCTCGGCCAGAGGAAACAACTTCAACTGATTGTCCGGAGTCCCGGAGAACAGGTAGCTGTCGTCGGCGGGGTCTGCCGAGGTGGTGTAGTACCACGTATCGGCGGCCGGATCGGTGACGATCATCTTCTCGACACCGGGATAGTTGTTGTCGTAGATGACAATTCCACGTTTGCTGTCTCCCAGATCGCGTATCGCGATCGGTGTCACGGCATGGCCGGACGTTCCGTCCTCGGTGTAGAAGGCGAGTAGATGGTCCTGCCCTTCGGCCCACGCGGACGTGAGTCGATCGATCACCTCGTCCACAGGTTCGGACATCTCGGAGTCGGCTGTCGGTTCGACCTCCTGAGTGTTGAAGTATCGCGCGATCACGGCATCGGTCGCGGGGGAGGGGCGTGCATCGAACAATGTCGCTCCGGGGGCGACGAAGGACGAGGTGTCGATCGAGTTGCGGTAGGCCAACCCTGCGACCGCTGCCATTCCGAAGCAGTGACCACCGTTCATTCCGTTCTCGAACACCTCCGAGGTCACCCGTCCCATCGGCGAGAGAACGCACTGGGCGCTCTCGGTTCCGGGAGTGCACACGGCATCTCCGAACAGCGATTGCATCGAGGCCGGTGTGAGCCCTCGGCCATGCTCCGCGGTCGGCGGTCCCCAGTTGGGGAACGAGAAGCCGTCCCGCCGGACGTCGAAGCCGGACGAGGCCACGAGCGTGCCCGAACCGGGGTCCATCTCGGTGAACCCTTCCTCGCTCCGGTCCTCGGACGAAGAACATGCCGTCAGGACGAGTACGACTGCGAAAGCCAACGTGGCCCAGCCTCGACCGGAGGTGGTGGCGGAGCGGAGAACCATGGCCGGCTCCTCCTTCTCGGTTGTCAGTGTTCGAGTACGACCTTGAGAACTGTGACGATCAAACCGACGACGATGGCAACCAGGCCACCGAGAATTGCCCCACGCCATTTCCTCCTGCTGGCGTGCCAGCCGCTGGCGGCTCCGAGGACGAGAAGGAACAGGAACGCAAGATCGGAAATGGTGTCGAGTGCGCCGTAGGCCGACCACAGACCGCTCACCCGTCCGAGCCCGATGATGATGAGAGGCACCACTGTCAGCAGCAGGAAATGCGCCGAGTGCCAGAGCAAATGGCGCCTGTCGGCACCGTCGGGCATGTGGTGGTGGCTGTTCACGTATCCCAGCCACGACGAGAAGAGGTGCGCGACGGCAGTCGCGACCATCGGCCCGAGGATCATTCCTGTCGCGTCACCGAAATCGACGTCCGTATCGTCCGCTCCCACCACCATCACGGTCATGATGATGACCGTCCCGTAGATCAACGGTTCTGCGTCGAACACCGACCACGACGGTCGGCTTCGTCTCCGGTCGTTGTGGCCGGTACTGGGACGCGTGCTTCCGGTCATGCCTGCTCACCGCAGATGGCATGATTCGGCGTCGATCCATCGAGGCAGGCCCGAAGTGGTAGTCGTTTCATGTCGAAAGTCCCTGTGCGAGAGAGGGAGCGGGGATGGCATCGTGGATGCGATTCGTGTTGCCGTTCACACGGCCTCGTGTTCTGCGGTCGATCGCGGAACGTTCGGCCTCGCGTGCCGTGCTCGCTGTCGAGCCGCCGAGCATCGCCGCGCTCAGCCCGAGTGCTACCGCATCCCGTCGGTTGACCTGCACCATCGTCGTCTCCTCGTGAAACGATGGAAGTGCCCCGCCACTTCTCCAGTTCGACAAGCGACATCACACCACGTTTTCACGGCGGAGGTGACCCGAAACCGCGTTCCCGCCCCAGATCTCGCGAAAAGCCGAACCTGCAACGAGCAGGATTCGTCACGCGAAATGGACTCGGTTCTCCAACACCGGCAGAGTCTTGCGTACGGCGTCGACCAGTCCTGTGTCGATGTCGATGGTCAGCATGCCCGGTGTCGCGTCGAGCTGACCGAGAATCTCGCCGGTGGGGGAGCAGACGACGCTGTGTCCCACGCCCAACGGCGCATTACCCTCGGCGGCAGCGGGTTCGGCTTGGTCGCAGGCTGCGATGAAGGTGGTCGAGTCCAACGCGCGTGCGCGAGCGAGCAGGGTCCATTGCTCGACCTTGCCGTCACCCGATCCCCATGACGCGGGAACCACGACGACCTCTGCTCCGAGGTCGCCGAGTTTCTGGAACAGCGAGGGGAATCGGATGTCGTAGCAGGTCGCGAAGCCCACTCGAACTCCGGCGATGTCCACCACGAGCGGGTCCGAACCCGGTGCGACGGTATCGGATTCGGCGAATCCGAATGCGTCGAACAGGTGGATCTTGTCGTAGCTCGCGTCGATGCCGGGCCCGGTGACGAGCAGGGTGTTCGTCACCCTGTCGTCCGGGGCTGGAGTGAACATTCCGGCCACGACGGTGATGCCGGCGTCGGAGGCGATGGAGCGCACGGCGTTCGCCCACTCGCCGTCGAGAGGCTCCGCGATTTTCCTGATGGGTCCGCCGAAGCATCGCATGGTCGCCTCGGGGAACACGACGACGTCCGAACCGGCGTGTGCGGCGGCACGGGCGTGGGTGTCGACGAGTTCGAGGTTTTCGGTGGGGTGTTCGCCACTGGTGATCTGGGCCAGGCTGATGCGGATAGTCGAGCTCACGGTCTGACTCCTGGTTTCGTCGGGGGAAGACAGGTATACATATCGTATGCAACCACTGTCGGGGAGGGACAAGGCATATCTGTTCGTACGCGATCAGGTGTTGTCGTCACCGGCGGCCACCGGCACGTTTCTCAACGAACAGGAGCTCGCGACGCGTATCGGAGTGTCGCGGACACCGGTGCGTGAGGCGCTGCTGATGTTGCAGTCCGAGGGACTGGTCGAGATGGTGCCCAAGCGCGGCGCGCATGTGCCGGCCATGTCCGGACGGCAGATCGCCGAACTGATGGATCTGCGCGGCGTTCTCGAACGGCATGCGGCCACCCGTGCGCTGCGCGCCGGGGACGCTCCGATCGCGGCGATGCAGCATGCGCTCGAACAGCAGGAATTGCTGATGAACTCCGACAGTGCCGATGCGCCGAAGGAGTTCATCGACTGGGACGGCACCTTCCATCAGAGTTTGATCGATTCGGCGGGCAGCGATCTCCTCTCCCGCACCTACGCGGGTCTGCGTGCTCGGCAGCTGCGGGTCGGTCTGAGCGCTCTGTTCACCGCGGCCAACCGGCAGCACCGCGTGTGCGCCGAGCACCAGGCCATCATCGACGCACTGAGTGTCGGCGACGAGGGCCTGGTGCACGAGAAGATCGACGCTCACCTCGAGGTCACACTTCAGACTCTGCTGCGCGCGTAGCCTTTTCGTGTTCCTGATTCAGTAGCACGTAATGCTCGTCCTCGGTGGGGTCGGGGTTGCGTCCCAGTGCCAGGCCGACCAGCGTCACCGCGCCGACGATGACGATGTATCCGGCGATCGGTACCCAACTGTCGGTCTTGTCGAGCAGGTACACGAAGATCAGCGGTGCCATCGCTCCACCGAACACTCCGGCGATCGTGTACGCCAACGAGCTGCCGGTCGAGCGGAGTCGAACGCTGAACTGCTCGGTGACGAAGGCGGCCTGCGGTCCGTACATGAACGAGTGGAACGCCAGGCCGACGACGACGCCGAGGATCAGCAGCGGTAGGGATCCACCGCCGATGACGAGGAAGAAGATCGCGCTCCAGGCAACGCCGCCCACGGCCGCGACGCCGTAGACCAGGCGTCGGTTGATGCGGTCGGAGACCGCTCCGGCAAGCGGGATCAAGCCGAGTTGGCAGGCGGATCCGACCAGAATTGCCGTCAACACCTCGCTGCGCTCGAAGCCCAGTTTCTGCGTTCCGTAGGTGATCGAGAAGACCGTGAACAGTGCGTAGATGACGTCGGGTGCGACGCGGGACATGATGCCTGCCACCAGTGGTCGCAGTTCCGTCTTGAACACTTCGCTGATCGGGGCTTCCGAGCGATCGCCGCTCTCCTGAAGTGCTTTGAACACCGGCGTGTCCTCGAGCTTCAAGCGGATCCACAGACCGAAACCGACGAGAACGGCCGAGAAGAGGAATGCAACACGCCAGCCCCAGGACTCGAACTGCTGGTCGGTGAGCGACAGAGTCAGGATTGCCAGTGCGCCGTTGGCGAGCAGGTTGCCCGCCGGTGGTCCGATCTGCGCTGCGGAGGACCAGAAGCCGCGCTTGCGGGGATCGCCGTATTCGCTGGAGAGCAGAACGGCTCCGCCCCACTCGCCGCCGACGGCAACGCCCTGGCAGAAGCGCATGGTGACGAGGATGATCGGGGCCGCGATGCCGATGGTGTCGTATCCGGGGATCAGACCGATGGCGAACGTCGTGACGCCGATCAACAGCAGGGTGATGACGAGAAGTTGTTTTCGGCCGATGACGTCGCCGAGTCGCCCGAAGACGAATCCACCTACTGGACGGGCGATGTATCCGACCGCGTAGGTCGAGAAGGCAAGCAATGTGCCGGTCAGCGGATCGCTGTCGGGGAAGAAGACCAGCGGGAACACCAGCGCTGCTGCGGCCGAGTAGACGGCGAAGTCGTACCACTCCAACGCCGTTCCGGTCAGGCTGGCGGCAAAGGCCTTGGCCAGGCCTTTTCTATCCACCGAAACTGGTTCGGTCATGACGACTCCTTTGTGTGCCTGGGATCACTCTATCCGTTGTACGCGCTCCATACTTGCTGTATACAAGACGTATGCGCAAGGCTTTGAGCGCATCGGAAACAATTAATTTACGAGGAGAGGGTCCTTACTGATGCTCACATTCACGTTGCCCGACGGCACGACCGAGTCGGTAGAAGTGACCGCGCTGCTCAATGCGGGCTATGCCGGTCGCAACCAGGAAGAGGTGGCGTCGCACATCGCAGAGTTGGCCGAACTGGGCGTGCCGGCTCCCACGGTTACCCCGGCGCTGTACCCCATCTCGCCGTATCTGGCGCAGCAGACCGATGCCGTCGCGGTTCAACACGGACGCACCTCGGGCGAGGCCGAGTGGGCTCTGGTGATCCTGGGCGAGACCATCGACGACGTGCTGCTCACGGTCGCATGCGACCACACCGACCGTGACCTTGAAGTGCACAGCGTCGCGTGGAGCAAGAACGCCGCTCCCGACGTGCTCGGTACCGGTGCGTGGCGGTTGAGCGAGGTGGCCGACCGACTGGACGGGATCACCTTGACCGGTTGGGCCGACGGAGTTCTCATCCAGTCCGGAACTCTCGGTGATCTTCTCGCTCCGCAGTACTGGCTCGACGTACTCACCGAGCGCGGTCTGTTCGCGCGTGGAACGGTCTTGATCTCGGGCACCATCTCGATGCATCACGGGGTGAATCAGTTCTCCGACGCGTGGAAGGTCGAGATGGCCGACCCCGCAACCGGCAACACGCTGACCTGCGAATACCAGACGAATTTGATGCCAGCTCCGATCGGTTGACCATCACGACGTAAAGTCGAAGCGGAATATGCCCAGAGCTTCACAGCCGGCGTCGGCGGGCCGGCATCAACCGCAGGAGACTTCAGTGACGAAGCCAGTGATCGAATTTCAGGCCGGACCAGCACCATTGGACCTGGTGACGGTCGACCTCGTCGAGGGTGACGGCGCAGAGGCAGTCGCAGGCGGCACCGTGGAGGTGCATTACGTCGGAGTCGAGTTCGATTCGGGCGAAGAGTTCGACTCGTCCTGGAACCGCGGCGAATCCATCCAGTTCCCGTTACGCGGACTCATTCAGGGTTGGCAAGACGGCATCCCCGGAATGAAGGTCGGCGGACGCCGTCAGCTCACCATTCCGCCGGAGCTCGCCTACGGCCCCGCCGGCGCAGGTCACCGCCTGTCCGGCAAGACGCTCGTGTTCGTCATCGACCTGCTCGACGTCAAATAACTGCACTCGAAGCACCAGCAGGTCAGGTGACGGCGCTGCGTACCCGCTCGGCCTCGCGGGTTGCCGAGGTGTTGGCCTTTCCCCCTCGGGAACCCGCGAGCTTGGCGGCAATGTGCTGGGCTACCGTCACCGGTTCGTACCGGGCCACGTCACCGGGCTCGATGCACGACGGCAACGGCGCGATCACCGCGTCGAGGTTGCCGTCGTGGAAGAAGGCGGCAGAGCGCCTGCGCTGAATCGTTCCGTCGGCAATCGGCGGACGCACGCGATGCAGCGTCGACACCCAGCGATCGTTGGTCAGTCGGGCCGTCAGATCACCCAGGTTCACCAGCATCGCTCCCTCGACGGGTTGCACGTCGTGCCACCGTCGGTCGATGCCGAGAACTTGCAGACCGGGCACTCGATCGGCCCACAGCACCGTCACCAATCCGTAGTCGGTGTGCTCGCTCATCCCGGTGAGCTCGGTGTCCGGCACACGCAGGCCGGGGTCCAGCGCGTAGTTGTTCATCCGCAGGGTGTCGAGCGAGCGATCGGTGATGTCGGAGAACACGGTCGGGGCCACACCGAGTGCGTCGGCGAACACGGTGGTCAGCGTCCGGGCCACGCGCGCTGCCTCGGCGAAGTACCGTTCGACGGCGCGCTGGAACCCCGCGCACTCGGGCCAGGTGTTCGCCTCGCCCGTCCCGACGTTGAAGGCCTCGAACCAGTCGTTCGTGCCCGACGCCGATTCGACTCCCAGGCTCAGGCTCAGCGATTCGCTCTTCGGAGCGGTGTACCCGCGGTTGCGTTCGGGTGGGCAGATGTAGGCCCGCTTCGCCGCCGGTTCGAGTCCGAAGAACGAATCCATCGCCGACGCCAGGCCGGTCACGGTGTCCTCGGGGATCCCGTGTCCGAGAATCTGCATGAAACCGACTGTGCTGCAAGCGTAATCGATGTCCGACGCGACGCTGCGCCGGTCGGTCCCGTCGGCCGCCGCGGTGGCACCGTCCAGAACGTACGGCGAGATGTCGATGGTGGGGACGAAGAAGTCCGACGACGTGTGCATGGGTACATGATCCTCGGATCGGATGGACCCGCAGGTTTCCCCCGCGTAAAGACTGCCGTACTTCAGCTGTCCTGCAGCTCCAGCACCAATCTCGCTCCGCCCAGTGGACTGTCGGTGAACCAGGCCCGCCCGCCGTGCAATTGGGCTTGCTGAGCCACCAGCGCCAGGCCGAGTCCCGAGCCGCCCTTGGCCGCTCGGGTGCCGCGCTCGAACCGGCCGAAGACCGTCTCGCGTTCATCGAGGGGAACGCCGGATCCGTTGTCGTCGACCAGGACGCGTACCGTCGTGCCCTCGCGCTCGGCGGTGATGACGATCGACGTCGCGTCGCCGTGCCGAACGGCGTTTCCGATCACGTTGTCGACGGCCAGCCGAAGGCCGGTCGGCAGGGCACGCATCGTGATCTCGCAGTCGGGGGCGGACTCGACCCGTATGTCGAGGCCCGGATGCAGTCGCTGCGCATCCTGGGCTGCGACGTCGCAGATGTCGATGATGTCGGTCTCGACTCTGTCGGCCTCGCTGGACAATTCACCCGACGCCAGTCGCTCCAAGGCTGTCAGCGTCGTCTCCACTCGTCCCTGTGTCCGTTCGAGGTCGCCCAGAATCTCCTGCTGCTGCGCGCGCTCGAGATCGAGGGTTCTGAGCACCTCGATGTCCGTGCGCATCGCGGTCAGCGGGGTGCGGAGCTCGTGCGCAGAGACGGCCGCGAAATCGCGGGCAGTGTCGAGCGCGGCATTGGTGCGTTCCTGAGCCTCGTTCAGCCTGGTCAGCATGCCCCCGATGGCGACGGCGAGTTCGTCGGCTTCGGTGACGCCCGTGCGGGTTTCGGGAGCGGTCGGTGGCTGGGCACTGACCTGACGGGTCAACGTCACCAGCGGTCTCACGGCCCGTCCGCCGAAGAGCCAACCCAGGCCCGTCGACACGGCGATCGCGGCCAGTCCCAACAGGAGTACCTGCTTCTGTTGCTCGTTGGTCACTTGTTGAGCTTCGATGGCGGGCACACCGATCGAGATGGAGATGGACGAGACAACGGTCGATACTGCCGTGTAGACCCGGAACCGTTGACCGTCCACGTCGACGGTCTGGGATCCGGCCGCCAGCGCAGGCAGCCGCGTCGGGGTCGATGCGACCACGATGTCGCCACTGCGAATCGTGACGGCGAACGCGCCGGACAGCTGATCGATGAAGGCCTCCAACGTCGACGAGTTCGGGACCAGCACCTGCGAGGCCGTCGTCAGACGTTCGTCGAGCTGATTGACGTTGTTGCGGGAGATGGCGACCGAGGTGACCACCGCGAGGGCGGCCACCACCAGGGTGGCTCCGAGAGCGGTGGCCGCGGCCACTCGGGCGCGCAGCGAGAAGCTCATGGGGCGTCCCGGACGACGAAGCCGACCCCGCGGACCGTGTGCAGGATGCGCGGCGACCCGTCGGCCTCGAGTTTGCGTCGGAGATATCCGACGAACACGTCGACGACGTTGGTGTCGGCAACGAAGTCGTAGCCCCAGACCAGTTCGAGCAGTCGTTCACGTGTGAGAACGACGCCCTTGTTGCGAGCCAGGATCGCCAGCAACTCGAATTCGCGCTTGGTCAGGTCGATGTCGGCTCCGCCGCGGTGGACGCGATAGCCGGGGATGTCGACCACCAGGGTGCCGATCGCGACGGCCGAGTTCGGTGCGCCCGAATCTGCCACCGGCACAACCGGACCGGTGCCGCGACGACGCAGCATGGCTCGGATCCGAGCGACGAGCTCGGCCAACACGAACGGTTTGGTGAGGTAGTCGTCGGCACCGGATTCGAGTCCGGCGATGCGATCGTCGACCGAGCTGCGGGCACTGAGTACGCAGATCGGGATGTCGTTTCCCATGGCGCGCAACGCGGTCACCACGCTGGCACCGTCGAGCACCGGCATGTTGATGTCGAGCACGATGGCGTGAGGCATCGATCGCGACACGACGCCGAGCGCCTCCGCACCGTCCGACGCGGTGATGACGGTGAACCCGGACAGGCGCAGGCCGCGTTGCAGTGACGACAACACGTCTGCGTCGTCGTCGACGACGAGAACGGTGGCGGGGGTGCTCGGCGATTCGGTCACCGGACCAATGCTATGCAACCCAGCTGTCGACGGTGGTGCGGCGTTCCTCGGGCGTCTTGGCGAAGAAGTCCTCGAGGGCACTGCGGCGGCCGGTGTCGGCATCGAGCGACCAGGCCAGTGCGGGTGCCTTTGCGTAGAGCTGCTCGTAGTACTTCTCGAAGGTGCAGGTGCTGTCGATCAGGGAGAGTGCACCGGGGAAGGGGCGTGTGTTCGTCATGATGTTCTCCTTGTCTGTTCGGTATATCCCAAGCTAGAGGTCGTTGTTGCGGCCTTGGTGAGTCGTGGTTGGCGGTTCTCTGAGAATCGAAGGGTCGAGCCGGGGATTGCTCGGGACCGCGGTGGGTAAGACTCAAAGCATGTCGATCGTCTGGTTTCGCCGTGATCTCCGTCTGGGGGATCTGCCCACCCTCACCGCCGCTGCCGAGTCGGGAGACCCGGTGCTCGGGCTCTTCGTGCTCGACGATCGGCTGCTGAAGCCGTCCGGTGGACCGCGCAAGGATTTTCTGTTCCGGTCGCTCGAAGCACTCGACCAGCAACTCGACGGCCGGTTGATGGTCGTCCACGGTGACCCCGCGACGGTGGTCCCGAAGGTGGCGAAGGCGATCGGCACCGAGGACGTGCACATCAGCGCCGACTACGGTCCGTACGGGCGCGAGCGAGACAAGCGTGTGGGCGAGAAGGTGACTCTGGTCGAGACCGGGTCTCCGTACGCGGTCGCCCCCGGGCGGATCGTCAAGAACGACGGGGAGCCGTACAAGGTGTTCACGCCGTACTCGCGCCAGTGGCTGGAACACGGGTGGCGCGGTCCGGCGGACACATCGGCCGACTCCGCCGACTGGATCGACCCGGACGAGGTAAAAGGCGTTCGGCGAGTGAAGATTCCCTCCGAGAAGGATGCATCCGACGCGGCGGCGGGTGAGGCAGCTGCGTCGAAGCAGTGGAAGGAATTCCTCGACGAGGTCTCGGCCTACGACGACGAGCGCAACCGTCCCGATCTCGACTCGACGAGCCGGATGTCGGTGCATCTGAAGTACGGAACCATTCATCCACGGACGATGTTGGCCGACCTGGGAAAGCTCCGCAGCGAGGGTGCGGCGTCGTACCGCAGACAGATCTGCTGGCGAGACTTCTACGCCGACATCCTCTTTCAGCGACCCGACAGTGCCAGGGAGAACTACGTCAAGAAGTTCGACGCCATCGAACTGGACTCGGGCAAGCACGCCGACGAGTTGTTCGACGCCTGGTGCAAGGGCGAAACGGGCTTTCCGATCGTCGATGCCGGTATGCGGCAGCTGAACTCCGAGAAGTGGATGCACAATCGAGTGCGGATGATCGTGGCGTCGTTCCTCGTCAAGGATCTGCATCTGCCGTGGTGGCGGGGAGCGCGCTACTTCATGCAGCACCTCGTCGACGGCGATCTGGCCAACAATCAGCACGGGTGGCAATGGACCGCCGGAACCGGTACCGACGCCTCGCCGTACTTTCGCGTGTTCAACCCGATCACTCAGGGCGAGAAGTTCGACCCCACCGGGGACTACGTCCGACGCTGGGTGCCGGAGCTGCGCGGCGAAGAAGGAAAAGCCGTGCACACGTTGAAGTTCGGTCGACCCAAGGACTACGTGGATCCGATCGTCGACCACAAGCACGAGCGTGAGGTGGCGATCACCCGCTTCAAGGCGATCTAGCGCGGGAGCGGAGCCTGCGGAGTGACCCCATTCTCCTGCGGGAGCGGAGCCTGCGGAGTGACCCCTATCTTCTGCGGGACAACCCGACGCCCACCAGGCAGATCACTCCACCGACCACGGCGAGGTAATGCGGCACCTCACCCAACAGGAGCCAGGCCAGCGTGATCGTGATCGGTGGCACGGCGTACGTGGTGATTCCGAGCTTGCCGGCGTTCATCCGCGTCAGCGCATAGGCCCAGGTGCTGAAGGCCAGTGCCGTCGGGACCAGGCCGAGGTAGATCAATCCGCCGGTGGCACCGGCCGAGGCGGCCCCGAGGTCGTCGAGCAGCGCCGGTGCGAAGGGCAGCGTGCACGCCGCGCCGATGGTGCATGCCATCCACGTCACCTGAAGTCCGGGGATTGTGCGCAGCACCGGCTTCTGGCTCAGCACTCCGATGGCGTAGGTCACCGCGGACACCAGGCACAGAGCGATGCCGAGGAAATCGGCGTCGGTCTTGGTGGTCGACGTCGTGGTCACCGCCGTGACGACACCGACCATGACCGCGCCGGCGAACGCTATGCCCGCACCGATCACCAACCACTTCGGAAAGCCCTCGCCCAGAAGCAGACCCGCGAACAGGGCGACCAGAATCGGACCGATCTGAATGATCATCGACGTCGTACCGGCATCGACGCGTTGCTCGGCGGCATTGAGGGCGACGTTGTAGATGCCGAACCAGAACACGCCGATACTGACGATCTGCAGCCACTGTGTGCGGTTGGGCCTGACCCACTGTCTTCTGGCCACAACTATCGCGCCGAGTGCCACAGATCCGATCAGCAGCCGACCCAGCGCGAGCGGGCCCGCCCCGAAGGATTCGCCGACGCCGCGAATCGCGACGAAGGCCGAGGCCCACGAGATCACCGTGACGGTGACTGCACCGAGGGCGAGCCAATCGACGGCGGGACGGGTGTCGAGATCTGTCATGAGCACGACGCTATCTCGCGCGAACGACCCCTGGCGCGCGGGTTTCGGCCATCGTTGTGCGAATTGGTGCCGCCTATCTGCCGAGCAACTTCTCCAGCGCATCGAGTACGGCGGGATCCTCGATGGTCGACGGCACGCCGTACTCCTCGCCGGCGACGATCTGCCGCATCGTCTTCCGCAGGATCTTGCCCGAGCGGGTCTTCGGCAGGGCACCGACGATCGTCACGTCCCGGAACGTCGCGAGTGCACCGATCTGATCGCGGACCATGGCCACCAGTTCGGTACGCAGCTGATCCTCGGTGATGGTCTCCCCGGCCTTGAGCACCACGTAGCCGCTGGGACGCTGGCCTTTGAGGTCGTCGTGGATTCCGATGACGGCGCATTCGGCGACGGCGGGGTGACCGGCCAGCACGGCCTCCATCGACCCGGTGGACAGGCGGTGGCCGGCCACGTTGATGACGTCGTCACTGCGGCCCAGCACGTAGACGTACCCGTCGGCGTCGATGTACCCGGAATCGCCGGTGAGGTAGTAGCCCGGGAACGTGTCCAGATACGAACGCTGGAACCGTGATTCGTCGTTCCAGAGTCCCACCAGCGCGCCCGGTGGCAGTGGCAGCTGCACGACGATGTTGCCCTCGGTGCCTGCGTCCACCGGCGCACCGGCCGCGTCGAGGATACCGACCTGGAATCCCGGCACCGGTACCGTCGGTGATCCGGGTTTGATCGGAAGTGGTTCGAGGCCACGAAGATTCGCGCAGATCGCCCAGCCGGTTTCGGTCTGCCACCAGTGGTCGACGACGGGGCGGTCCAGGGTTCGCGAAATCCACTCGTAGGTATCGGGATCGAGGCGTTCACCGGCGACGAACAGTGTCTCGAGCGACGAGGTGTCGTACTTCTCGAGCTCGGCGGCGTGTGGGTCGACCTTCCGGATGGCACGCAAGGCCGTCGGCGCGGTGAACAACGCGCGGACGCCGTGATCCTGGATCACCCGCCAGAACGCGCCTGCATCGGGAGTTCCGACGGGTTTGCCCTCGTAGAGAACCGCTGTGGCACCGGCGAACAGCGGTCCGTAGACGATGTAGGAGTGTCCGACGACCCAGCCGACATCGGACGCCGTCCACATCACCTGACCGGCACCGACGTCGTAGATGTTGCGCATCGACCACGTCAGCGCGACGGCATGACCGCCGTTGTCGCGCACCACACCCTTGGGCTTACCGGTCGTGCCCGAGGTGTAGAGGATGTACAGCGGATCCGTCGCCTGCACCGAAACCGGTTGGGCGGCGGGGGCGTCGGCGATGAGAGTGTCCCAGTCCAACCAGTCGTGGCTGCCTGCGATGCCGTCGCGGGCCTTGACGATCACCGCGGGGACGGTCGCCGTCGTGAGAGTCAGGGCGCGCTGCACCAAGGGGAGGTATTCGACGACTCGACCAGGCTCGAACCCGCCGGCGGCAGTGATCAGCAGGACCGGCTCGGCGTCGTCGATTCTCGCCGCCAGCTCTTTGGCCGCGAAGCCGCCGAACACCACCGAGTGCACCGCGCCGAGCCTGGCGCACGCGAGCATGGCGATCACTGCCTCGGGAATCATCGGCAGGTAGATCACCACGCGGTCGCCGAGGGAGACGCCGTTGCTGCTCAACACCCCGGCGAAACGAGCGACCCGATCGAGCAGTTCGGCGTAGGTGTAGCTGCGGGTCAGTCCGAGCATCGCCGAGTCGTAGATCAATGCGGTCCGGTCGCCGTGCCCGGCGTCGACATGCCGGTCGAGGGCATTGAAACAGGTGTTCAGGCGGGCACCGGGAAACCAGTGCGAGCCGTCGAACGCGGTGGTCGGTGGGGTGTCCCAGTCGACGTCTGCCGCCGCAGACAGCCAGAATTGCTCGCGGTTGTGGATACTGTCGTCGAAGGCCTGCCGATACTCGCCACTCATGCCACCGAGCCTAGTTGGGCGCGTGCTGCCGTTTCGGGTTATCGCCAACGGGGCGGGTGCGTAGCCTCCGAAGTACTTCGCGGCCGCCGTAGAACGCCGCGCTGGCCGCGAACATCCCCGCGACCAGCAACAGCCATCGCATCGCGTACGGCTCCTGGGTCTGACCCGTGGCGGCCTCGTATGTCTCGCTTCCGTGCGCGAAGATCCCCGGTGCGAACAGCAACAGGCTCAGTCCCGCTCCGAGCGCAGGAATGCGTACCGCGTTGACGAACCTGCCCAGTCGAGCAACCAGAGTTCTGTCGAGTACCGCGTACAACGGGAACAGGATCGCATCGTGCACCACGGCCGCGCCGACGAACCACAGTCCGATGGACTGCCACCACGTGTCGGTGTTCCACAGGGCCGGAAAGCCGATCGTCAGGACCACCGCTCCGGACAGGGCGAGACAGAAGGCCGTGACCGCGAGATGCACGGGGCCTGCGCCGTACCTCGCCCGAAACGTACTCATGCTCCCTCCCCGAAGAATTCGACTGATTCGATCCATTTGGTGGCATGCACTCCGGGTATTGCCGGCATCATGATCCGAGCAGGATAGCCGTGATCGAGGGACAGGTCGGCCCCGTTGACCTTCAGTGCGAGAAGCGAATCGGGATGCATCATCTGATGTCCTCCGAAGGTGACGCGATTGAACGAACCGACGGGTTCGAGCGACCGCACCTCACCGGTATCGGCAGAATCGATGCCCACGAGCGCCGCCAGATCGCGCAGTGGAACACCGGTCCACGTCTGTACCGTCGACCAGCCTTCGACACAGGAGATCGGGAGTTCGACGGTATGCAGGTCCATCTGCTCGAGTTGAGCTCGAGCGAGTACTACGGCGGTACCGCCGGCCGATACGGTCAGCCGCCACGAATCTCCAGTCTGCGCATCGGTGACGCCCGCGGATCGTGCAGTGCGATTGATCTGGAAGTCGTTGGGACCGTCGCCGTACGAACGCCCTCGGGGAAGCAGGAGCGCTGCCCCGCGCAGTGGCCCGCCTGTCGTCTGCCCGACACTCAGCACGGCGACGAACAATGCGCTGCCGCCCACGAGGCTGAGGGCACCGCGGCGGCTGATCGTCGCCGGAGCGGGATCGGTTGCAGCAAGGCCTGATTCGTCGTCGGCGTCGGGCACCGTGTCGGCCACCCTGATGCGCATCAGCTCGAGGAACGGGCGGGTTCGCAGCGCGGTCACCATGGTCGGAAACTTCAACACCACATGGGCGACGAAGCCGGCGACGAACACCCAGGCTCCCCAGTAGTGCGCGGTGTAGAAGCTGAATCCGAAGATGTAGTCGTACTGAATGTTCAGCACACCGGTGATGATCTCGAAGAGTATGCCACCGACCAACGCCAGTAACGACACTCGTTCCAGCAGATGCGCCACGCTGCGAATCGGGGGCATCTCGATCAGCTTCGGAATCACCGACCACAGCTTGGCCAGCACGATCGGCACCATGACCAGACCGAGTCCCACGTGCAGGCCCTGGGTGAGCCGGTAGAGCCAGGCAGGTTCGGTCGGCCAGTCGAACGACGGTATCCGTAACCATCCGACGTCGCCGGGCATGGCCTGGCCGAACTGAGGACCGTATGCGGCCCAGGAAAAGAATCCGGTGATCGTCACGATCGGCAGGACGACGAGCAGGACGGATGCGAGGACCGACGTGAACCAGACGCCGCGGATCGGGCTTCGGAACGTGGGAATTCGTTGCATGCTGGTTCCCGTCTGCAAGATTGTACCCAGTAGTACAAATCAATGAGTCGAGGTTAGCGCACCGGGAGTCCTTTCGCCAGGGTGCGTCCAGGCGTCGCTTCTCAGGTCGCGCGTCGACGCAATGCGGCGACCGCTGCGTTCAGCGTGTCGCGCAGTGGTTGCACATCGCCCGCGATGCGGGCGATCAGCATGCCCCCCTGCAGTGAGGCGATCAAGGTGGCGGCAGCGGCGGCCGGATCGGTCGCGACGTCGAGTTCGCCCCGGTCGATCATGCGACGAAGTCCCTGCTCGAGAGGTTGCTCCCAGCGCCGGAACGCGGCGTGCAGGGCGGGAACGAACGCCGCGTCGTTCTTCAGTTCTGCAGCGAGTGAACCGAGGGGGCACGAGAACGGACCACCTGGTTGTTCGTGATTTCGCACGATCTCGGCGGCCCAGGCGTCGATGTCGTCGAGGCTGTCGATGTGGGCCAGGCGTGGCTGAGCGGCGAGCACGCGCTCGAGTTGACGTGTGATGACGGCCTCGACCAGGTCCGACTTGTCGGAAAAGTAGTGGTAGAGCTGCGACTTCCCGGTCTCCGATGCGGCGAGAACGTCGTCGAGAGTGGTTCCCGCGACGCCGTGGTCGTACATCATCGATGCTGCGGCGTCGACGATCGCAGCTCTGGTTCGTCTGCCTTTGGCCGTTCTCGGCAGCTCCTTGCTCACGGGCCCTCGGCTCCTCGGTCGATGCTGTGAACAGCGAGTTCGATGAACACTCGGCCGTTCGATTCGATGGTTCGGCGGACCCGAAGCCCTGCAGCCACCGCCAGCGAGTACAGCGCACCCGCGCCGACACTGGCCCACGTGAACCACTCGCCCACCGAGTCGCCGGTCTCCCATCGAACCATTCGGTTCCGATCGTCCAGATCGGGGGTCGGCTCGACTTCGACGATGGCTGTTCCGCTCTCGTGCAGCAGTCTTCGTACGGTCGTCAACAGCGCGGCAGGATCGCCTCCGATACCGATGTTGCCGTCCGCGAGCAGTACGTGGGACCACTGCCCGGCCCTGGGGAGTGCTGAGAAGATGTCCTGTTCCACGGCGAACCCACCGCGGTGATTCGTCATCTCCACGGCGACCGAGGACGTGTCTACCCCCAGTGCGGGAACGCCGGCACGGGTCAGTGCCTCGGTCAACCGCCCTGGCCCACAGCCGAGATCGAGGGTGGGGCCGGTGCAGAACGCAATGGAGGCCTCGTCGGCCCGGATGTCGTCGACCGTCGAATGGGCTCCACCCATCCAGCGTGCGATCGGCAGTTCGGTGCGTCGACCGTCGTAGTCGGAGATCCACGAGGGTAGGCCTGCGCGGCCGCGGCGATAGACGTCGTCTGCAATCACCCGATCGAATGTACCAGTGAGTACAGTCAGCGGCATCGCGGGACGAAAGCGCGTCAAATTTCCCGTGGGTGCCGTCAAGATTGCGTCAACACCTCTGTTCGACGCCACCGCGCGGCGTGAGACTTCCTCTCATGACACTTCTCGACATGCTTCCGTCCCTCGGTGCCGCATATGTTTCGCGGTGCGATCCAACGCTCTGGCCTGCAGATACGCATTGCGTCTGCGGCCGCATCACCGTCGACGGCGTTGCGCTGGAGGATCTTGCGGACGCGCAGGGCACTCCGGTGCAGTGGGGTTCGATTCTGGTGACTCGGGTGCGTTCGGTGATTGCCGGCGAGGTGGGCGTCGACGCCGAGTTCGCGGATCTGCGCCAGGCCGTGGTGGTCAACCGGCATTCGGTGGGTCCGGTGGTCAAGGTCGATGTGCACGGTCCGGGTCGACGCTGTGTCGGTCCGGCGGAGCTTCCCGCCGACCTGCGTGCGGGTGACGTATTGGCGCTCGTGACCTCGCAGGTGCACGAAACTTCGTAGCCTGCTACGAACTTCTGCTCACAAGTGGCGAAGCCGCGTCAGCCCAGCGTGCGGTAGCGGGCGAGTCTGGTCCGAGTGCGGGTGGTGGAATCGACGGTGGACAACGTGCGCAGTTCTCGAACGATGGCATCGGCGACTCGGGCGGAAAAGGCGGCCGGTTCGTCGGCGGCGTCGGGGAGTTCGGGGACGATGGCGTCGACGATGCCGTCGCGCAGCAGATCGACCGAGCGGATGCCCTGCGCCTCGGCCATGTCCGGGGCGTGAGCGGTGTCCCGGTGCACGATGGCGCTGGCGCCCTCGGGCGGAAGCGGTGCGAGCCAGGCATTCTGGGCACACAGCACGCGATCGGCAGGCAGAAGTGCGAGCGCTCCGCCGCCGGTGCCCTGGCCGAGCAGCACCGACACCGTCGGGGTATCGACGGTCACCAGGTCGGAGATCGAGCGGGCTATCTCGGGTGCCAGGCCGCCTTCCTCGGCTTCCTTGGAGAGGGCAGCGCCGAACGTGTCGATCACCAGCACCAGCGGGATGCGTAGTTCCTCGGCCAGGCGCATGCCGCGTCGTGCCTCACGTAGTGCCGCAGGACCCATCGTGGCGGTGGCGGTGCTGCTGCTCCGGTCGTTGCCGAACAGGACGCAGGAGGTTCCTCGTATTCGGCACAGTGACAACAGAATCGAGGTGTCGGCCTCGCCCTGTCCGGTGCCGCTGAGTGGAACGTGTTCGCTGGCAGTGTGTTCGATGAGTTGCCGAATACCCGGCCGGTCGGTGCGGCGGGACGACTGCACCGAATGCCACGCCGAAGTCTCGGGGATGTCCACCGATTCCTCTCCGGCATCCTCGGGCCACACGGCGGCGTCGACGATCACTCGAAGCGCGCGGATCAACAAGTGGCGCAGGTCAACCACCGGCACCACACCGTCGATGACGCCGTGCTGGTAGAGGTTCTCGGCGGTCTGGACGCCGTCGGGAAATGGCTTGTCGTACAACGCCTGATAGACGCGGGGCCCGAGGAACCCGATCAGTGCGCCGGGCTCGGCCACGGTGACGTGAGCAAGCGACCCCCAGGATGCGAACACGCCTCCGGTCGTCGGATTGCGGAGGTAGACCAGGTATGGCAGGTGCGCTGCCTTGTGCGCGGTGACGGCCGAGGCGATCTTGACCATCTGCACGAAGGCGAGTGTGCCTTCCTGCATTCGGGTGCCGCCCGAGGTGGGGGAGGCGATCAGGGGCAGCCTCTCGGCCGTTGCGCGTTCGATAGCGGAGGTGATGCGCTCGGCCGCGGCAACGCCGATCGATCCGGCGAGAAAAGCGAACTCGCACGCAATGATCACCACGCGGCGGCCGTCGATGGTGCCCTCGCCGGTAACAACCGATTCGTCGACGCCGCTCTTCTCCCGAGCTCTCGCCAGGTCCCGAAGATAGGACTCCCCAGGATGGACGTCCACCGGCGCGGAGTCCCAGGACGCGAACGATCCGCCGTCGAGAACGGAGTCGAGAATCTCGGCGGCGGATGTCCGTTGGCTCATATCGGGGAGCCTACGCAGCGAACCCTAGCGAGCAAACGCTTCCTTCCACGAGACGGTCTTGCCGATCCGAAGAATGGAACGCTGGTAGATCTTCGCCGCACCCATGGCCAGGATCGCGGTGGTGACCACCATCAGAACCGCCGAGCCGACGATCTGCACCGGCGAGGTCACGCCCGCTGCAATTCGCAGAGGCATCATGATCGCGGAGAACGGCGGGATCCAGCTCAGCGTGTTGGCCAGGGTGCTCTCCGGATCGCTGACGGAGTAGAAGGCCGCGAAGAACATCGCCATGATCAGGATCAACAGCGGCATGGTCGTCGAGTTGACGTCCTCCTGCCGCGAGACCATCGACCCGCCCGCAGCGTAGAGCACCGCGAAGAATGCGAACCCGAGAACGAACCACGCGAGGGTTGCGGCGAAGACGCTCACCGCAGCACCCGTGACCGTGAGGACGCCCGTACCCAATCCTGCACCGACACCCGCTATTCCGTAGAGAGCAAGCTGCACGATGCCGACCGCGCCGATACCGAGGATCTTTCCCCACAGCAACTGCAGGGGGCGGACGGTGGAGAGCAGCAGTTCCACCACCCGAGAAGACTTCTCCTCGACGACGCCCATCGCGACGTACATGCCGAAGCCGATGATCTGGGCATAGAGCAGAAACACTGCCGACAGGGCAAGTGCGGTCCGCTGACCTGCCTCGGGATCCGGGGGATCGATGGCGTCGACGGTGACCGTTGCGGCGCTTGTCGCTGCTCCGAGCTCGTTCTGATCGACACCCTGTTGCGCCAGTGCAGTATTGGTGGCTTGCGTTGCAACACTGCCTTCGACGACGGCGCGCAACGTTCCGGTCAGGTCGGACTCGGTGACGGCGGTGTACGCACCGTCGGTTCCGTCCGGAACCAACGCCACGTCGAGATCCCCGGATTCGACGCCGCTGCGTGCGGCCGCCGCGTCGGCGATCTCACGGACCTCGACCGGTGACCCGACGGCGTCGCCGGTTGCTTCGACTACGGCCGCGATGGACTGGTCTCCGGCGATGCCGACGACGTCGCGCTCCTCGTCACCACTGCCGGAGAAGATCGAGAACGCGACGATACCGCCGACGATGACGGCCAGGATGATCGCGTTGCTGATGACGAAGCTCTTCTTCATCACCTGAACGGTGAACTCGCGCTTGGCTATCAAGGACACAGCGCTGAAGGAGTTCAGTTGGGAGCTCATGCCACTACCGCCTCTCGGAACAGGTCGCTCAGGGAAGGTTTCTGGATGGAGAAGTCGTGTACCGGACCGGTCGCCAGTGCCGCCCGCAGGATCTGCTGGTCGTCGGCCCCGGGTGCCAAGCCCAGGACGGTGACGCCGTCGCTGTGGCCGAGGGTGCTCACTCCGGTGATGCCCGACGCCCATCCGGGTGCGGCGTTCGGTGCGTGGACGCGTAGCTGCGAATCTCCCGACCCGCGTAGCTCGTCGACGGTGCCGACGGCCTTCATCGAGCCCGCGGCGATGATGCCGACGCGATCGCACAGGCGTTGCACCAGATCGAGCTGGTGGCTCGAGAACACCACCGGCACTCCAGCAGCTGCTTTTTCGCGCAGTACCTCACTCATGACGTCGACAGCGATCGGGTCGAGGCCGGAGAACGGCTCGTCCAGCACGAGCACCGCGGGGTCGTGCACCAGCGCGGCCGCCAACTGCACGCGCTGCTGGTTACCCAGGCTCAATGCGTCGACGGTGTCGTTGACGCGCTGGTCGATGCCGAGTCGTTCGGTCCAGCGGATCACCGCGGCCTTGGCGTCCTTGGACGACAGGCCGTGCAGCTCGGCCATGTAGGCCAACTGCGGGCCCACCTTCATCTTGGGATAGAGGCCGCGCTCCTCGGGCATGTAGCCGATGGTGCGGCGGACGTCGAGGTCGACGGGCTTGCCGCCCAACAGAACCTGGCCGGAATCTGCCGACAACACGCCCAATGCGATGCGCATCGTGGTGGTCTTGCCTGCGCCGTTGCTGCCGACGAAGCCGAACAGTTCGCCCGGCCGGACGTCGAAGCTGAGGTTGTCGAGGGCGATCTTGTCGCCGTATCTCTTGGAGACGGAGTCGATCGTGAGGGTGCTCATGGTGCCCTTTCGGTCGTTACTGCTGGTCGAAATTCGGGATGTCGTCGAGTTCGGGGTCGGGGGTGATCCACGCGAGAATCATTGCTGGAGAGCAGATTCCGGTCATCAGTGCGGCCAGAGTCCAGCCGCCACCTGCGTAGGCGAGCCGGGACATGTCCTCGAACGACACCGAGAGGAAGATGGACGCGAATGCGGCTGCCATCACCAGCGTCTGCGTGACGGTGAGGCCGATGGATCGAGCTTCGTTGCGCTGCTGCACTTCCCATTCGTCCAGTGCTCCGACGGGTGCATCGCCGTGCCGGCCGGAGACAATCTGTAATGCCGTCCAGATCGGAATGAACAGCAGTGCCGCCGGTATCCATCCGAGTGCGAACCACTCGGAGAACAGGCTGCCGATGCTGACGACGAAGAAGGCCAAGAGGAGTACGGCCACAGCTACCACGAGGATCTGGCGTCGACGCTGTGTGCGCCACTTCGGAAGCCAATGGCGAGTCTTGGCGTCGTTCTCCAGGAATCGCCGGGTGCGATAGGCCTGATAGCGGGTGAGGATGTCGGAGCCGGGTGTGGTCATCGATCCTTCTCCCTTCGGAAGAGTTCGGCGGAGAGCGGTCCGAGTTCGGTGCGCGAGAACACCGCTTCGATCGGCAGATCGAAGACGTCGCAGATGCGCATCGCAAGGTCGAGGCTCGGGTAGTGGTCGCCTCGTTCGAGGGCGCCCACTGTCTGGGGGTTCACTTCGACGAGTTCGGCCAGTTGCGCGCGGCTCATCTTTCGTTCTGCCCGCAGAACACCCACCCTGTTGAAGATCGGGAGCGCGGTACCGCGCTTGACGGGGCTCATGACAATGAAGTGTTGTATAAACCCAACGATATGTCAACCAGTAATAACAGTTTTATCGATGTGTCTACTGGCTCTGGTGTTCGCGAGCGGCCACGACCACCGCGTGCATGGTCGTCAGAAAGTCGTCGATCGTTGCCCGCTGTTCGGGTGTGAAACGTGCCAGCTCGTCGACTGCTCGGCCGATGACGGGGCCGAAGAACCTGGTGCCGAGTTCCGACGCGTGAGCGGTCACGCGCAGCAGTACTCGGCGGCGATCGGCTGGGTCTGCTTCGCGTGATACCAAGTCGCGCTTGCTCATTCGATCGACCAGGGCGGTGACGGATGCCGATTCGAGGCCCAGCTGTCCGCCGAGCCAGCCGGGTGTGGCACGCGTTCCGGCCCGGTCGGCATCGAGGAGGCAGATCAGCGCGCGGATGTCTGTCGGGTGAAGTGAGTGCTTCTGGGCGAAGTCTGCGCCGAGGAGATCGAGTTCGACGGTGAGCGCTCGCAACCGATGTACGGCGGCGACAGGTTCGGTCATGTGTCGATCCCTCGGGAGTTGCTGTACGAGTAGTCTCTCTATTGTCTACTATCTCGATCATCGAGAGAATAGAGGGTCGCAATGACGCTGGACGGATTCTTCACCGCCTACGACCGAGTGCTGCAGAAGTGGCCGGCTGATACCCAGGCCATCGACGCGAATACGGTGCACGGCACCACACGGATCAACGCCTGCGGACCCGTCGACGGCCCGCCCCTGGTGCTGCTCCCGGGGGCCGGTGCGACGTCGACCGTGTGGTTCGCCAACGTCGCGGCGTTCTCTCGGCACTATCGGGTGTACGCGGTGGACCTCATGGGCGACGTCGGGCGCAGCGTGCCCGGGGAACGCGCCATCGACTCTGTCGAGGAGCTACTGGGTTGGCTGTCGGCCGTCCTTGATGAGCTGAACTTGCCAACCGCGGCGCTCTGCGGCCATTCCTACGGCGCGATGATCGCGCTGGCGTACGCCCTGCGCAACGACAGCCGCGTCGACGCGCTGACCCTGCTCGATCCCAATGCCTGCTTCGGCTCCATGAGTCCGCGGTACCTGCTGCACGCGATTCCGATTCTGCTTTCTCCCAACGAAAAGCGACAGCGACGCTTCGTAGCGTGGGAGACCGATGGCCAGGCTTTGGATTCCGACTGGCTCGACGTCCTCGCGCTCGGGGCCGCACATTTCCCGACGGCGAAGACCATCGTTCCGCAGCGGCCGAAGCCCGCTGCGTTCGAGGGATTCGATGTGCGCACCACCGTGGTCCTGGCAGGGAAGGGGAAGGTGCACAACGCCGCTCGGATCGAAGAGGCTGTGCATGCCGTTCTGCCGAGTGCGAGGACGGTGATACTCGGCAGCGCCACGCACCACGGGCTACCGATGCATCCCGCCGCCGAGGTGAACGAAATTCTGCTCAGCTGAGGTGAATCGGGTGCAGCTGACCGCGCTCACCGCGGTCGGCTGCACCCGATTTCACTGCGACCTACAGTTCCGACAGCTGCCCGTCGGCCATCGTCCAGTGCCTCGTGCTGCGGACGGTGTCGAGCATTCTGCGGTCGTGCGTCACCAATAGCAGCGTGCCCTCGAAGTTCTCCATCGCGCGTTCCAGTTGTTCGATGGCAGGCAGGTCGAGGTGGTTGGTCGGCTCGTCCAGGACCAGCAGATTGACTCCGCGGGCCTGTAGCAACGCGAGCGCTGCGCGGGTTCGCTCACCGGGCGAGAGCGACGACGCCGGCCGCAGTGCATCGTCGCCGCGCAGGCCGAACTTGGCCAGCAGGGTGCGGACATCGGCGTCCGGCCACTCGGGAACTGCAGCGCTCAAGGCGTCGGACACCGTGCCCTCGCCGACGAAATATGCTCGCGCCTGGTCGATTTCGCCGACCGCGACCCCGGATCCCAAAGAGGCCGTGCCCTCGTCCGGGCTGAGCCTGCCCAGCAGAACCGACAGCAACGTCGTCTTGCCGGATCCGTTGGGCCCGGTGATCAGAATGCGATCGCCCCAGTCGATCTGCGTCGTCACCGGCCCGAATGTGAACCCGGATCGCCGCACTAGTGCACCGCCCAACACCGAGACAACGGTGCCGCTCCGGGGAGCCGCCGCGATCTCCATTCGCAGCTCCCATTCCTTGCGGGGTTCCTCGACCACTTCGAGGCGCTCGATGCGACGTTGTGTCTGACGAGCTTTCGCGGCCTGCTTCTCCGTCGATTCGGCGCGGGTCTTGCGGGCGATCTTGTCGTTGTCGGTGGCCTTGCGTCGCGCATTGCGCACCCCCGACTCCATCCAGTTCCGCTGCATCTGCGCCCGTGACTCCAACGCGGACTTGGTGTCTGCGAACTCGTCGTACTTCTCCCTGGCATGCTGGCGCGCGATTTCCCGCTCCGCCAGATACGACTGGTAGCTGCCGTCGTACACATCGACGCGACGCTGCGCTCGATCGAGCTCGACGACGCCCGTGACTGTGCGTGCCAGAAATTCGCGATCGTGACTGACGACGACGATGGCGGCCCGCGTCGCGACGACGAACTGCTCCAGTTGTTCGAGGCCCGCCAGATCGAGATCGTTGGTGGGCTCGTCGAGCAGCAGGATGTCGTAGCGCGCGAGCAGAATCGCGGCGAGCCCGGCGCGGGCGGCCTGCCCACCCGACAGATCCGTCATGAATGCGCTGCCGTCGACCTCGAGGCCGAGGTCCGCCAGCACCTTTGCTGTTCGCTCCGCCAGATCTGCGCCGCCGAGCGCCAGCCACTTCTCCAGCGCCGGGGTGTAGAGGTCCTCATCACTGGACCCCAACGCCTCGGCGGCCGCGTTCATCGACGATTCGGCCTCGGTCACCCCGGTCCGTCGACCGAGGAAGTCCAGCACCGTCTCCCCGGCGATGCGCTCGGGCTCCTGAGCCAGGTAGCCGACCGTGGCGTCGGGCGGGCTGGTGTGGATCTCACCCTCGTGATCGGCGGTTCCCACCCCCGCGAGCAGCGTCAACAGGGTCGATTTGCCCGCACCGTTGGCCCCGACGAGCCCGATCACGTCACCCTCGGCCACCGTCAGATCGAGGCCGGAGAACAGGGTGCGATCGCCGTGGAAAGCGGCGAGATCATCGATACGAAGCGTTGCGGTCACCGAACAAGTATCTCCGGCGCAATGGGAACAGATTCACCGTGCCGCCCGTTGCCATTCGTATGACGTATTCAGCCGAGACCAGTACTGTCCCGACCATCGTGCTCAACGACGGCACGTCCATTCCCCAGCTGGGGTTCGGTGTGTGGCAGGTGCCCGACGACGGTGCCCAGGCCGCAGTGACCGAGGCACTGAAGGTCGGCTACCGCAGTATCGACACCGCCAAGGTGTACGAGAACGAAACCGGCACCGGTCGGGCCATCGCAGAATCCGGCATCGCCCGTGACGAGCTGTTCGTCACCACCAAGCTGTGGAACGACGATCAGGGCTACGACTCGACGTTGAAGGCGTTCGACGCCAGCATGGATCGCCTCGGACTCGAGTACCTCGACCTGTACCTCATTCACTGGCAGCAGCTCGACCGCGACAAGTACATCGACACCTTCAAGGCATTCCAGAAGCTGAAGGCAGACGGCCGCATCGGATCCATCGGCGTCTCCAACTTCACCATCCCCACCCTGGAGAAGCTGATCGACGCCGTTGGTGAGACCCCGTCGGTCAACCAGATCGAGCTGCATCCGCGGCTGATCCAGGAAGAGCTGCGTGCGTTCCACACCTCGAAGGGCATCGCCACCGAGGCCTGGAGCCCACTGGGATCGGGCACCATCCTCGACGAGCCGGTGTTCGCGACCATCGGTGAGGCACACGGCGTCACCCCGGCCCAGGTCATCCTGCGCTGGCACATCCAGCTCGGCAACGTGGTGATCCCCAAGTCGGTCACTCCGAAGCGCATCGCCGGCAACTTCGACGTGTTCGGCTTCGAGCTCAGCAACGACGAGATTCAGCAGATCAACGCCTTGGACTCCGCAGACGGCCGCACCGGCCCCGACCCGGACAAGTTCAGCAGCTGATGTGAGCGGAACTTCGTAGTGGGCTACGAAGTCCGGAGTGGAGCCCGCGGAACGACCACGGGCACAGCGTGCACATAGGGGGCCTAGTCTGTACCCATGTCCGATTCGCTCGACGGCAGGACCGTTGCCCTCACCGCCGAGCGGCGTGCAGACGAATTGGCCACCATGCTCGAACGCCGCGGCGCGAACATCGTTCACGCCGCGGCGATTCACGTTCTGCCCCTGATCGACGACTCGGAGCTGAAGTCCGCCACCGTGGGCATCGTCGAACGACCGCCGCAGATCGTGGTGATCAGTACCGGCATCGGTTTCCGGGGCTGGCTCGACGCGGCCGCGGATTGGGGTATCCGCGATGATCTCGTTGCTGCTCTTGCACATTCGCGAATCATTGCCCGAGGCCCCAAGGCGCGCGGTGCCATTCGCGGTGCCGGGCTGCGGGACGAGTGGTCCCCGGCCACCGAGGCCTCGCAGGAAGTGTCCGCTCATCTCGCCGCGGAAGGTGTTGCCGGCGTGGACATCGCGGTTCAGCTGCACGGGGTGATCACCGAGTGGGAACCGACGATCCATCTCGATGCCGCACTGAGCGAACTCGGGGCACATGTGCGGCCGGTTCCGGTGTACCGGTGGATCCGCCCTCTCGATCAGGCTCCGCTCCTCGATCTGTTGGGGCAGATCATCGACCGACGCGTGGATGCGGTCACGTTCACCAGCGCCCCGGCGGTGGCCTCGCTTCTCTCGACAGCGAAGGACAACGGCCTGCTCGACGCCTTCCTCGACGCACTTCGCGGCCCTGTCGCCGCGATCTGTGTGGGGCCGGTGACGTCGGCACCGTTGGATGCTTTGGGTGTTCCGACGTCGATGCCGAGCCGGGCGCGGTTGGGCGCGCTGGCGAAGTTCGTGACCGAGCAGCTCGGCTCACCGTGAAAAGTCAGCCCAAGGTGTCGAGCAGCTCCGTCACCGCGGCTCGTCCCGCGCGATTTGCCCCGATCGTGCTTGCGGACGGCCCGTAGCCGAGCAGATGGACGCGATGGTTCGCGGCCACCCGGGTGGTGAGCTTGCCGTCCATGACGATTCCGCCGCCGTGCCCGCGCAGGCGCAGCGGAGCGAGGTGGTCGAGGGCGCTGCGAAAGCCGGTGGCCCACAGGATCACATCGGCGTGCTGACTCGACCCGTCCTCCCACACCACCGAGTCTTCCGTGATGGACGAGAACATGGGCTTTCGATCGAGCGCGCCGCGTTTGCGAGCAGCGGCCAACGACGGCGTCAGCAGGAGCCCGGTCACCGAGACGACCGAGCCGGGTGGCAGGCCGGCCCGCACCCGCTCCTCGACCATGGCGACGGCCTTGCGTCCGGCATCGTGATCGAATTCGACGTCGCGGAACACCGGTGGTCGACGTGTCACCCAGGTCGTCGTGGTGACCTGGGAGATTTCGTCGAGCAGTTGGACGGCCGAGATGCCGCCGCCCACCACGACGACGTGCTTGCCCGTGAACTCGTCGGCGGTCCGGTAATCCTTGGTGTGCAGTTGCCTGCCCGTGAACGTCTCGGCACCGTCGTAGTGCGGAACGAACGGCTTCTCCCACGTCCCGGTCGCGTTGATCAGTCCCTCGGCCATGACGACGGTGTCGCCGGCTTCGACCCGGAATCGGGGTTCTCGGTCGCACACGACGGTCACCGTGACGGGGCGTCGAACATGCAGTTCGAATCGTTCCTCGTACGCGCGGTAGTAGCGGGGGACGGCGTCGGCGGCGCGGATCGTCTCTGCAGGCTCGTCGCCGAGGGTGTCGGCGAAGGCCATACCGGGCAGGTCGTGCACCCCGTTGACGGTGCTCAACGTCAGCGAGGGCCAGCGGAACTGCCACGCGCCACCCGGGCCGGGCGAACGGTCGAGCATCACGAACCCCTCACCGGCGGTCAGTCCCGCGCGATGGAGGTGATAGCCGGCCGAGAGTCCGGCTTGGCCGGCACCGATGACGGCGACCCGAGTGTCGATCATGCAGACCAGTAGATCAGGCCCCGCACTGTCGATTCCTGTACTGGTGGGTAACCTCTGCTGTCGTGATCGGACTTTCTCGTGACGGCGACGTCGTCACCATCGAACTGCAGCGGCCGGATCGACGGAACGCGTTGAACTCCGAGCTGTGCCTGGCGGTGCATCGCGGAGTCGAGCAAGCCGAGCACGACGGCGCGCGGGTCGTGGTCATCACCGGCCAGGGCACCAGCTTCTGCGCGGGCGCGGATCTGACCGGTGATGCGTTTCCCGAGCATTTCGGGCAGATCCTCGAGGAGATGCTGTTCGCCGTCGAGTCTGCGTCCATTCCGGTGGTCGCGGCCATCAACGGCCCGGCCGTGGGGGCAGGCACCCAGTTGGCCATCGCCTGCGATCTGCGGGTCGTCGCGCCGGGCAGCTTCTTCGAGATTCCGTCGACGCGGCTCGGTATCGCGGTGAGCAACTGGACCATCCGACGGCTGGCGGCGCTCGCGGGCGGGGGAGTGGCACGCACGATTCTGCTGGGCGGGGAGCGGGTGCACGCAGATCAGGCGTACACGTGCGGGTTGGCGAACAAACTCGGCGACGTCGATGTGGCCACGGAGTGGGCGCAGTCCATCACCGAGCTCGCTCCGTTGGCGCTCGAGCATCTCAAGCTGGTGTTCAACGACGATGGAGCACACGACGTTCCGACGCCGGAACAGGCCGCGGCGTTCGAGGCGGCGTGGAGCAGCGAGGACATGAGGGAAGCGCGACGGGCACGTACCGAGAAGCGCGCACCGAAGTTCGTGGGCAGGTGATCTTCGGGGCGCCCGACGCGGGCGATACTGCGTGGTTGCTGGCCAGTACTGCGCTGGTGCTGTTGATGACGCCCGGTCTGGCGTTCTTCTACGGCGGCATGGTGCGCTCGAAGAGCGTACTGAACATGATGATGATGAGTCTGTCGGCGATTGCGGTCGTGTGGTTGCTGTGGCTGGCGTTCGGATTCTCGATGGTGTTCGGCGACAACGTGATCGGCGGGTGGATCGGAAACCCGCTGCAGTACGCCGGTTTCGAGGGTCTGCTGGGCGGGGTGTACACCTCGGCCGGGGGAGCAGTGTCGATCCCGTTGGTGGGAACGGTTCCCGCGCTGGTGTTCGCTGCTTTCCAGGCGGGCTTCGCGATGGTGACGGTGGCGTTGATCTCGGGGGCCGTGGCAGACCGTATGCGCTTCGTCCCCTGGGTCCTGTTCGCGGCACTGTGGTCGACCCTGGTCTATTTCCCGGTGGCGCACTGGGTGTTCTCGCTCGACGGGCTCACGAGTGAGTTCGGTGGGTGGATCACCAACAGGCTCGGTGCCATCGACTTCGCCGGCGGCACAGCGGTGGAGATCAACGCCGGTGTGGCCGGGCTCGTGCTCGCCCTCGTGGTCGGTAAACGTCGGGGTTGGCCGCGAGATCCCATGCGCCCGCACAACCTTCCGGCCGTCATGCTCGGTGCCGGGTTGTTGTGGTTCGGTTGGTTCGGGTTCAACGCGGGATCGTCGCTCGCCGCGGACGGTGTCGCCGCAGTGGCTCTGGTGAACACCATGGGTGCCGGAGCGATGTCCATGGCGGCGTGGCTCGTGGTCGAGAAACTGCGGGACGGGCATGCGACCTCCTTCGGCGCTGCCTCGGGCGTCGTGGCCGGACTGGTCGCCATCACACCCTCGTGCGCGGCAGTCACTCCTGTCGGTGCCGCGGCGATCGGGATCGTGTCGGGTGCGCTGTGTGCTCTGGCCATCGGCCTCAAATACCGCTTCGGCTACGACGATTCGCTCGACGTCGTGGGTGTGCACCTCGTCGGCGGCATCGTCGGAACGCTGATGATCGGACTCGTGGCCAGTGCGCAGATGCCGGCGGGCGTGGACGGTCTGTTCTACGGCGGCGGGCTGCATCAGCTGTGGGTGCAGGCGATCGCGGTGGTGGCGGTGTTCGCGTACTGCGCCGTCGTCACCACCGCAATCGCGTTCGCGATCAAGGCGGTCATGGGAGTGCGCGCCGACGCGCAACACGAAGCCGACGGACTCGACGAGCACGAGCACGCCGAGTCCGCCTACGACTTCGGAGTGAGTCACGGCGGCAGCAACAAACCGGGTCTTTTCGGTAAGTAGAGACAACCCGCGCGAGTCGTTTACCAACGGATTGTACTTCGAAAGTCGTTCTGTCCCTTTTGAGTCGATGCGTCGGATCGTTGTTCGGTTCGACCCCGTTCGTTCATCTTCGGTTCGCCTGGCCCGCGTGTTCCACCCATAGTTTTTCGCTGCTCGCATCGAGTGATGGACACGACGAAAGACTGAGGAACATGAAGCTGACTCGATTCGCGGCAACGTCCGCATTGGTCATTGCAGCGATGACGACCGCCATGGGCACCGCCTACGCCGATCCGGCACCGGCCGTTGCCGCTCCGGTCGGTTGGAATGTCACCCAGGCCGGTAGCCAGGTAATCGTCGACACGGCGGCCGGCACCCTGAGCAACGAGGACAACCACCTCGTCGTCCGCGACGCCAATGGTGTTCTGGTGGACTCCGTGCCCCTGGCCATTGCCGCAGACGGGTTCTCGCACCCCGTCGCCGCCGTCATCGACGGAAACCACGCCACCCTGACCGCCGATGTCTCGCCCGCCGCGGCAACCTCGGTCTCCGCAGGCCTCCCCGGCCTGCAGCAGGTCGACCTGCCCGCCGCAGTCTCCGGCGTCAAGGACAACATCAGCCTCTCCGCATCGGTCGGCGGATTCCTCGGAGCTGCAACCGGTCTGGTCACCGGCTGCTTCCTCGGAGCCATCGCTGCGGGCACCGTCTCGGCTCCTGCACTGCTGCTCTTCGGTGCCGCACCGGTTGCCGGATGCGTCGGCGGCGCACTGCTTCTCGGCTCGGGTGCGTCCCTCGCCGGTACCGCCATCGGTGGCCTCGGTGCCATCGCGGGCAACGCAGGTCAGTTCATCCAGCTCCTCAACGCTCCCCCCGCTGCCAAGAAGTAGTTCTCGGTAGTGCTGTGGCCCGCAACGGACTTTCGTCGCGGGCCACAGTCGTCGGGACGTTGTCGGTGCTAGCGGGCCAGCGCCAGGTCTGCCACATGCGCGCGTCGAGCCGCCGTCACGAGTTCGACGACGGCCTCGGCCACCTCGTGTGCTCGTTCGAGAATCACCATGTGCCCGGCCTGCGCGACCCGTACGAGGCGGGCGTCGGGCAGGTGGGCGGCAAGGGTTTCCGAGTGTCGCATCGGGGTCATCAGGTCGTCCGAGCCGCACAGCACCAGCGTGGGAATCGAGGCGAGTGCGGCCAGGCCGGCCACCTCGTCGAGTGCGCAGAAGGCCCCGAGAAACCCCGCCATCGTCACGATGGACGTCTCACCGAGCATCGCCGTCGCCAGCGTCACCACCCGGGGACTCACCTTGCGGGATCCGCATCCGGCCGTCCGCACTATCGGCGCACACACCCCGCGACTGAGCCTCTTGGCACCCGACATCAGTCGAGGGGCGCGTCGAACAGCGGCTCGAAATGCCGACACTGCGGGATGGGCGAGGCAACTGCCGAGTCCGTCGTCGGTGATCCCACCGGCCGACGTCGCGATCAGACCGACCCCGACCAGACGCGAGCCGATCGCCTCGGGGTTCTGACGCGCATAGGACAGCGCTGTCATTCCGCCCATCGAATGCCCGACGACGACGAACGGGCCGGACGGAATCACCGCGCGGATGACGTCTGCCAGATCCTCTCCGAGTCGGTCCATGGTGCAGCTGTCCGGTGCGGCCGCGGTCGACTCTCCGTGACCCCGGTGGTCGTACATCACGATCCGGACGTCGTCTTCCCAGCTGCGCTCCACCTGTCGGCGCAGATCGGTCCACGACTGCATGCGTAGACAGTGCCCGTGCACGAACACCACGGTCAGGGGCGCATCGGGATGGCCGAACTCGCGCACTGCCAGCGCCGTGCCGTCGCCGGCGGCGACAGTACTGCGGCGACCGACCTGATGGGCCTGCTCGCTGGTGATCATGGGCGCTCCGTGGGTCGGGTGGCACGTGCTGCGGGGACGGTGTTGTCCGGTACTTCGCTTCCACGACACGCCGTGTTACCTGAATCACATTTTCTTTCGATGTGGTAGCCGATCGGACCAAGCCGGGTGGGAATCTGCGCCGAAGTACTGGTGAGCGTTCAGGAGAGGACGCGCGTTGCCAGTGAGGAGATCGGCCATGGATTTCGGCATGGACAGGCTCGAGGATGTTGTGCCTCGCGCCGTTGCGGGAGATCGACTCGCTCTCGAACAGGTGCTGGTGCTGATCCAGCCACCGGTTCGGCGCTACTGCGCCGCCCGGATCGGGAATCTCGACGTGGCCGCCGACGATGTGGTGCAGGAGGTCTGCCTCGCACTGGTCACCGCCATTCCCAAGTACCGAGACATGGGCAAGCCGTTCATGGCCTTCGTGTACGGGATCGCCGCTCACAAGCTCGCCGACGCCGGCCGCAAATCGGCTCTGCGACAGTCGTTCTCGATCGACGAGATGCCCGAGGAGCAATCCACCGAAGCCGGGCCGGAGCAACTCGCGCTCGGCGACGAACTGCGTAGCCATACCCAGGCATTGATGGACACCCTGCCGACCAAGTACCGCAAGATCATTCTGATGCGAGTGGTGTGGGGCCTGACGGCACCGCAAACCGGTGAAGCACTGGGGATGACGGCCGGAGCTGTGCGGGTGGCCCAGCATCGGGCGATGAACATGTTGCGCGCCGAGCTGTCGAACTTCTCGCTGCTGGCAGCGCGCGCCGCCGCCTGATTTCCCGGCGCAGCGCACGCATTCGGGTCGGATGTCCGAATCGCCGGATTGAGTAACAGTAGCTACATCAACGCAAGACACCCTGGCAACGTGGCGGTTCTACGTTGTTGATCCATGACCGCCGTACAGCCAGCGCCGACAGACACCGCGCTCAAAGAGACGCTAGAGGACTACACGCTGCGCTTCGCGCCGCGTAGCTACCGTAAATGGGGAACCGGTGTTGTCGCGACGTCCGCGCTCGGCGGAATCGCGTATCTCGCGGACTTCGCCATCGGTGCCAACATCGGAATCTCCTACGGAACCGGCAACGCACTCTGGGGCATCCTGGTGTTCGCGGTCGTCATCTTCCTGACCGGGCTCCCGCTCGCCTACTACGCTGCTCGATACAACATCGACCTCGATCTGATCACCCGTGGAAGCGGATTCGGCTACTACGGATCGGTGGTCACCAACGTCATCTTCGCGACGTTCACCTTCATCTTCTTCGCGCTCGAGGGTTCGATCATGGCGCAGGGACTCGAACTCGGCTTGGGTGTCCCGTTGCCCATCGGGTACGCGGTGTCGACGATCATGGTTATTCCGTTGGTGATCTACGGCATGAAAGCCCTTGCCAAGCTTCAGGTCTGGACCACCCCGCTCTGGTTGGTGCTGATGGTGCTGCCGTTCGTCTACCTGGTGATCAGCAATCCCGATTCGGTCGGGGAGTTCTTCGCCTACGGCGGTCAGGACGGTGCCGACGGCAAGGGCGTCAACATCGGATCGGTGATGCTCGCGGCGGGCGTGTGTCTGTCGTTGATCGCTCAGATCGCCGAGCAGATCGACTACCTGCGGTTCATGCCGCCCAAGACTCCCGAGAACTCCCGACGCTGGTGGACGGCAGTGCTTCTCGCGGGACCGGGCTGGGTCATCTTCGGCGCACTCAAGCAGGTCGTCGGCCTGTTCCTCGCCGTGTACCTCATCGCCAACGTCGTCGACGGTTCGAGCATCGCCAACGAGCCGGTGCACCAGTTCCTCGAGATCTACGAGAACTTCATGCCGGGCTGGCTGGCGATGACCCTCGCGGTGATCCTGGTCGTCATCAGCCAGATCAAGATCAACGTCACCAACGCCTACTCCGGGTCACTGGCGTGGACCAACTCCTACACCCGCCTCACCAAGACGTACCCGGGCCGCATGGTGTTCGTGTTGTTCAACCTCGCCATTGCACTGATCCTGATGGAAGCCAACATGTTCGACTTCCTCAACAGCATTCTCGGCTTCTACGCCAACTGCGGTATCGCGTGGATCGCCGTGGTGGCGTCGGACATCGTGTTCAACAAATACATTCTGGGGCTCTCGCCCAAGGTGCCCGAGTTCCGACGCGGCATGCTCTACAACATCAACCCGGTCGGCTTCGGATCGATGGCGGTATCGGCGATCCTGTCGATTCTGGTGTTCTTCGGCGCATTCGGATCTGCGATCAAACCGTACTCGCCCATCGTGGCTCTCGTTCTCGCACTGGTTCTTCCGCCCATCCTGGCGGTGGCGACCAAGGGCAAGTACTACCTGCGTCGCACCGACGACGGCATCGATCTGCCGATGTTCGACGAGCACGGCAACCCGTCCGACGCGCTCGTGATGTGCCACGTCAGCGGCATGGAATTCGAGCGACCCGACATGATCGCGTCCAACGTGCCGGGGCCGAACGGGGAGAAGCAGTACATCAGTTCACTGTCGCTGAGCACCGACAAGACGGGGGAGCACATCCTGCCCCCGCAGTGAGTGCGGCTGCGCCGCAGTGGTGTGGTTGTGCGCCGCCCAGGGCACATGACCACACCACTGCCGCAGGCACTCAGATCGTGCGGGTCAACCGATCGGCGAGCAGCTTGGAGAATTTCGCCGGGTCCTTGAGCTCGGTGCCTTCGGCCAACAAGGCCGTCGCGTAAAGCAATTCGGCGGTCTCGGCGAGATGCGGATCGTCGCTGCGATCCTCGCGGGCCTTCTTCAATCTCGTCACCAGATCATGGGTGGGGTTGAGTTCGAGGATCCGCTTGGAAGTCGGCACGAACTGGCCCGATGCCTTGTACATCTTCTCGAGCTGCGGGGAGAAGCTGAACTCGTCACCGACGACGCAGGCCGGTGACGTCGTCAGTCGTGTCGACAGACGTACCTCCTTCACGTCCTCGCCGAGGGTCTCGGTGAGCCAGGTCAGCAAGTCTGCGAACTCCTTGTCCTGCTCCTCGCGCTTGGCCTCGGACTCCTTCTTCTCCTCTTCGGTGTCGAGGTCCACCTCGCCCTTCGCGATGGACTGGAACGACTTTCCGTCGAAGTCGGTGACGTTGCCGACCCACACCTCGTCGACCGAATCGGTGAGCAGCAGCACCTCGAGCCCGCGAGCCTTGAACGCCTCCATGTGCGGCGAGCTCTCGATCTGCTGACGCGATTCGCCGGTCATGTAGTAGATCTGCTGCTGGCCGTCCTTCATCCGGTCCACGTACTCGGCGAGGGTGGTCACGCCCTCCTCGGAGTTGGTAGACGCGAACGACGCGATGCCCAACAGGGTTTCGCGGTTGTCGCTGTCGGAGATCAGGCCCTCCTTGAGGACCGTTCCGAACTGCGACCACAGCGTCTTGTACTTGTCGGGCTGCTCGCTCTGCAGCTCCTTGACCGTGGAGAGCACCTTCTTGGTGAGGCGTCGACGGATCGCGCGGATCTGCCGGTCCTGCTGCAGGATTTCGCGAGAGACGTTGAGCGAGAGGTCCGCTGCGTCCACGACACCCTTGACGAAGCGCAGGTACTCGGGCAGCAGTTCCTGCGAGTCGTCCATGATGAACACGCGCTTGACGTACAGGTGCACGCCGGCCTTGCTCTCGCGCATGAACAGGTCGAACGGCGCCTGCGACGGAATGAACAGCAGCGCTTGGTATTCGAACGTGCCCTCGGCCTTGAACGGGATGACCTCGAGCGGCTCGTCCCAGGCGTGGCTGACGTGCTTGTAGAACTCCTTGTACTCCTCCTCGGACACCTCGTCCTTGGAGCGGGTCCACAGCGCCTTCTGCGAGTTGATCGTTTCGGTCTCGATCGTGACGGTGTCCTCGCCGCCTTCCTCTTCGCTCTTGACGCGCTTCTCGACGTCGATGCGAATGGGCCAGGCGATGAAGTCGGAGTACTTCTTGACCAGTTCCTTGATCTTGCGCTCGGACGCGTAATCGTGGAGGTGGTCCTCCTCGTCGGCCGGCTTGAGGGCCAGCGTCACCGAGGAACCCTGCGGGGCGTCGTCGACGTCGGTGATCTCGTAGGTGCCCTCGCCGGTGGACTCCCACTTCGTGGCGGCGGCTTCGCCGGCCTTGCGGGTGAGCAGCGTGACCTTCTCGGCCACCATGAACGTCGAGTAGAAGCCGATGCCGAACTGGCCGATGAGCTCCTCGGAGGCGGCCGCGTCCTTGGCTTCCTTGAGCTTCTTGCGTACCTCGGCGGTGCCCGACTTGGCCAGTGTGCCGATGAGGTCGATGACCTCGGAGCGGGACATACCGATGCCGTTGTCCCGGATGGTGAGGGTACGAGCGGAGGAGTCGATGTCGATCTCGATGTGCAGATCCGAGACGTCGACGTCCAGGTCCTTGTTGCGGTACGACTCCAGGCGCAGCTTGTCCAGCGCGTCCGAGGAGTTCGAGATCAGTTCACGGAGAAAGCTGTCCTTGTTGGAGTAGATGGAGTGCACCATCAGATCCAGGAGCTGACGCGTCTCCGCCTGGAATTCGAGCTGTTCGGTACTCAATGTCTCCCCTTCTAGCAGCAAAACCGACGCGAATAATATACGGCAAGGCTACGGGTGAGCTGCGAAGACGTCGGCGCCGCCTACTCTGGGGACCGTGACGAAGACGAAGTTCGTACTGGGAGCCGCCGCAGCACTGAGCGGTGCATGGTTGGCACGCGCGACGTGGGGGCTGCCGTCGGCGATCGGTGCCAGGCGCGTGCACATCACCCCGTACGCCGCCGGCTCTCCGCGCTACCGCGATCGCCGGTTCCACAACTCCGACCCGAGCTCGAGCTACGTTCCCGGGCGCGGCGAGAAGGGGCAGCAGAACATGTTCGTCTCGCTCGTCACCGAACGTGGCAAGGGCAGGCCCCAGCGCCCGATTCCGCTGGCGCCGCCGATCGCGCCGGTGGACGCGGGCGAACTGGCGGTCACCTGGTACGGCCACTCGAGTGTGCTCATCGAGGTCGACGGTTACCGCGTTCTCGCCGATCCGGTGTGGAGCAACCGCGTGTCCCCGTCCTCGGTGGTGGGGCCGGCACGGCTGCATCCGACGCCGGTCGAGTTGGTCGATCTGCCGCGCGTCGACGCCATCGTGATCTCCCACGATCATTACGACCACCTCGACAAGGCGACGGTGCAGAAGCTGGCGAGCATTCAGTCGGCACCGTTCGTCGTGCCACTGGGAATCGGCGCGCATCTGCGCAAGTGGCGGGTGCCCGAGGCGCGCATCGTCGAACTGGACTGGGACGAGCAGACGAACATCGGCGGCCTCACCGTCACGTGCACAGAGGCTCGGCATTTCTCCGGCCGCGGTCTGACCCGGGACTCGACGCAGTGGGCGTCCTGGGCCTTCGCCGGCCCCGTTCGACGCGTCTTCTTCGGCGGCGACACCGGCTACACACCGAAGTTCGCCGAGATCGGCAGCAACTACGGCCCCTTCGATCTGACGCTGCTGCCCGTCGGGGCCTACGACGTGCGGTGGCCGGACATCCACATGAACCCGGAGGAAGCGGTCACGGCGCACATCGATCTGACGGCGTCGGGCATCTTCGTCCCGATTCACTGGGCCACGTTCAATCTGGCGTTTCATCCGTGGTCGGAGCCGATAGTGCGGCTGCACGCCGCGGCCGAGGACGTCGGAGTGCAGGTGGCGGTGCCGATGCCGGGGCAACGAATAGACGGCACGCGAACGCTGCACGACGATCGTTGGTGGTCTCGGCTGGGCTGACCGAACCCTACTAGGCTGCACCCATGTCTATCGACGCCGATGCGCAGCGGGACGCCGGGCTGACCGAGGCGGACGTCGCCAGGCTCAGGGCCGAGGGAAAGTCGAACGACGTTCCGGCCCGAGCTTCTCGGTCGGTCCGCGACATCGTCCGTGGCAACGTCTTCACTCGCATCAACGCGATTCTGGGTGTGCTGTTGATCATCGTGCTGTCCACCGGTTCGGTGATCGACGGCATGTTCGGGCTGTTGATCGTCGCCAACAGTGGCATCGGCATCGTGCAGGAGATCCGCGCCAAGCGCACCCTGGATCGGTTGGCCATCGTGGGGCAGAACAAGCCCCAGGTTCGGCGCGACGGCGTCTCGAAGCAGATCCCGCCCGACGAGGTCGTACTCGGCGACATCGTCGAACTGGGTCCCGGTGATCAGATCGTCGTCGACGGTGAGGTGATCGAGACCGCGAGCCTCGAGGTCGACGAGTCGTTGCTCACCGGCGAGGCCGACACGGTGCACAAACTCGAAGCGGCGCAGGTGCTTTCGGGCAGCTTCGTCGTGTCGGGCAGCGGTGCGTACCGCGCGACGAAGGTCGGGCGTGACGCCTACGCGGCCAAGCTCGCCGAGGAGGCCAGCAAGTTCACGCTGGTCAAGTCCGAGTTGCGCAGCGGCATCGACAAGATCCTGAAATTCATCACCTACCTGATGATTCCGGCCGGTGCGCTGATCATCTACAACCAATTGTTCTCCAGCGGGCAGGCTTTGGGTCCTGCGCTCAACGGCATGGTCGCCGCGCTCGTCCCGATGGTCCCCGAGGGCCTGGTGCTGATGACGTCGATCGCCTTCGCGGTGGGTGTCATCAGGCTCGGTCAACGGCAGTGCCTGGTGCAGGAGCTGCCCGCGATCGAGGGACTCGCCCGCGTCGACGTGGTGTGCGCCGACAAGACCGGAACCCTCACCGAGAACGGGATGCGGCTGTCGGAGTTGGTGCTGATCGACGACGACCACTCCGGCTCGGTGACAAGTGCATTGGCGTCGCTCGCCCACGACGACCCGCGGCCCAACGCCAGCGTGCAGGCCGTGGGCGAGGCGTATCCCGACGCGCCGGGGTGGACGCAGACGGCCGTTGCGCCGTTCTCCTCGGCCAAGAAGTGGAGTGGACTGTCGTACGGCGAGCACGGGCATTGGTTGCTCGGTGCCCCGGACGTGCTGCTCGACGCCTCCTCCGACATCGCCCGTCGTGCCGAGGAGGCAGGCTCGCGTGGTCTACGGGTGTTGCTGCTCGCCAGCTCCGACCGCTCGGTCGACGACGGCGAAGCGCCCGGAGTCGTGACCCCGCGTGCACTGGTGATTCTCGAGCAGAAGGTGCGCGAGGATGCCCGAGACACGTTGGAGTACTTCGCCAGCCAGCACGTCCAGGTCAAGGTCATCTCCGGTGACAATGCCGTCTCGGTCGGCGCGGTCGCGGGATCGCTCGGCCTGCCCGGCGGCGACGCCCCGATCGACGCGCGCGATCTGCCCGAGGACTCCGAGAAACTGGCCGACACTCTCGCAAATTCCACCACCTTCGGCCGAGTCCGACCGGATCAGAAGCGGGCGATGGTAGGCGCGTTGCAATCTCGCGGCCACACGGTCGCGATGACCGGTGACGGTGTCAACGACGTGCTCGCGCTCAAGGACGCCGATATCGGTGTCTCGATGGGTTCGGGAAGCGCCGCCACCCGAGCCGTCGCGCAGATCGTGTTGTTGGACAACAAGTTCGCCACCCTGCCCTACGTGGTAGGGGAGGGGCGACGCGTCATCGGCAACATCGAACGCGTCTCCAATCTGTTCCTCACCAAGACGGTGTACTCGGTACTGCTGGCGTTCCTCATCGGGCTCTCGGGCGTGCTGTCGCAGATCTTCCACTTCGAGCCGATCCCGTATCCCTTCCTACCGCGGCACGTGACGATCGCAGCGTGGTTCACCATCGGCATCCCGGCCTTCGTGCTCTCGCTCGCGCCCAACAACGAGCGGGCGCGCAGTGGATTCGTCTCGCGGGTGATGCGGCTGGCCGTCCCGTCCGGATTGATCGTCGGCTCGTGCACGTTCGTCTCCTACCTGCTGGTCTATGCCGGCCCGAACGCCACCGAGACCCAGGTGACGCAGGCCAGTACCACCGCGCTGATCACCCTGATCATGATCGCGCTGTGGGTGTTGGCCGTCGTCGCGCGGCCTTACAACTGGTGGAAGATCGTGCTGCTCGGCGGGTCGGTCGGTGGCTACCTGCTGCTGTTCGCGATCCCGTTCTGCCGCACCTTCTTCAAACTCGATCCGTCCAATGTGGGAGCCACCACCAGTGCATTGATCATCGGCGGTATCGGAATCGCGCTCGTCGAGGTTGCCCATCGATTCGGATCGGCGCTGCGCAATCGAACATCACTACGCAACACGCAGTACAAAACGTAAGCTTCCGGATGTTCGATCATTCCAGCGACAGGAGACAGTCATGGGCTTCGCAGACAATCTGAAGGGCATCGTCGACAAGGGCAAGGATCTTGCGGCCGAGAACTCGGACAAGATCGACGACGTCGTGGAGAAGGCGGGGGACTTCATCGACAACAAGACCGGTGGCAAGTACTCCGATCAGATCGACAAGGTCCAGGAAGCAGCCAAGAAGGCCATTCCGGACAAGTAGGACCTTTCGGTCTCCTCGTGCAGGTGATCGTTGCCGTCGGTCGTGCCCCAGGGTGCGGCTGACGGCACAATCGTCGGGGTGGACGGACCGATTCTTCTTCTCGTAGTCATCTTCGCGATCGCAGTCGCCGGTTTCGCCAGGCGCATCGATCTGCAGGTTCCGCTGGTCCTGGTCACCGTCGGATCCATCGCCTCGTTCGTTCCCGGGGTCCCGCACGTCAGCCTGTCGCCGCAGCTGATCCTCGGCGTCGTGCTTCCGCCGCTGCTGTACTCCGCCGCGCTGGATTTCTCGTTCGTCAGCTTCCGACGCAATCTCGGCCAGATTCTCCGACTCGGTCTCGTCATGGTGATCGTGACGACATTGGTCGTCGGCTGGTTCGCCAATCTGTTGATCCCGGAGCTCACCCTCGGCGCGGCCCTGGTGCTCGGTGCCGTCGTGGCCCCGCCCGACGCGGTCTCCGCGATCGCCGTCGGGCGCAAGCTCGGTCTGCCCGCGCGGATGATGGCCATCCTCACCGGCGAGTCTCTGGTGAACGACGCGGCCGCGTTGACTCTGTTCACCCTGGCCGTGGCCTCGGTGACGGGCAGTCGGATCGAACTGGGCTCACCGGTGTTGTTCTTCCTGTACGAGATCGTGGGCGGCGTGTTGGTGGGGTTGGTGCTGGCGCGCATCGTGCGGTTCGTCCGCAATCGGATCGCGGATTCGGCGCTGGAAACCGTGCTCGGTCTGGTCCTGCCGTTCACCGCGTATCTGGCGGCCGAGGAAATCCACGCGTCGGGAGTTCTCGCCGTCGTCACCGCCGGTTTCGTGCTGGGGCGCGTCACCGCCGACGTCTCGGTGTCCACCCGCGTTCAGGAACGGCAGGTGTGGCCGACGCTGGATCTCCTGCTCGAGGCATTCGTGTTCGCCTACATGGGTTTACAGCTGAAGTTCGTCATCTCGGAGGTGCAGCGCGAAGGGTTGCCCGTCCACCATGTGTTCGCCTATGCGCTGCTGGTGCTGGTGGTGGTCATGGCCGTCCGACCAGCTTGGATCTTCGCCAATTCCGGCCGTAACATGCTGCTTCGCAAGCTGTTCCGGCGATCACCGTCAGGCGAAGCAGGTCTGACGTGGCAGCAGAACCTGGTGCTCTCCTGGGCGGGCATGCGCGGGGTGGTGACGCTTGCGGCGGCGGCCGGTGTACCGCTGACCACGGTGCTCGGCGACGAATTTCCCGGGCGGGCCGTGATTCAGGCGGTGGCCTTCGTCGTCGCGGTCGGTACGTTGCTGCTGCAGGGCCTGACGCTTCCGTTGTTGATCCGCCGCCTCGACGTCGCAGATCCACTCGAGCAGCAGCGCAACGACAATCAGCGGCTGCTGTCGCAGGCCATTGCCCGGACGGCGGCGGAGGACTACCTCCAGCGCGCGGCGAAGGACGGAATCGACGGAGTGGACAGCGAGCGCGTCGACGAGGTCATCCAGCGCGTCCGACGCTCCGTGCGCGCTCGGTTGGATGCCGACGAGACCGAGGATCGCGAGAAGCGGATCGCGGCGGCCGGGGCGTTGTTCGACTCGCTGCGACACAACGTCCTGGTCGCGCAGCGGGCGGCGCTCATCGCGGCCCGCGACTCGGGGGAGCTGGAGGACGAAGCTCTGCGGGCAGTGTTGAATGGCTTGGACGTGGAAGAAATTGCGGCCGAGGCTCGCATCGCACGACGCACACCGTAGGAGCGCAGAGACAGTGAGGTCGACCCGGCTGGTCGCCGCCGCGGCACTGGTGTTCGCCGTTGCTGCGTGCAGCACTCCTGCCGAGGATCCGGCCACACCCGCCCCGGTGTCGATCGCGGCACCCGTGGGCTCGGAGCGAGGCGCGATCGTGTCGTCGATGCTGCTGGGGCAGGTCGACATCGGTGTCGCCTATCTCGGCGGGACTGCCACCAAGGTCGTGTACCGCACCACCGACGGGGTCACCGGGGGCGGGACCGAGGCATCGGGAACGGTGTTCGTGCCCAAGGGTTCTGCTCCGCCCGGCGGCTGGCCGATCGTCTCCGTCGGGCACGGCACCACCGGTGTCACCGACGAGTGCGCACCCTCGCTCTATCCGAACCTGTTGGGCACCATCGGATTGGTGACGCCGTTCCTCGAACGCGGCACCGTGGTCGTGGTGACGGACTACCAGGGTCTCGGAACTCCGGGAGATCCCGCCTACCTCGACCGGGACGCCGCAGCGTACGACGTGATCGACGCGGTGCGCGCGGCCCGCAACGTGGTTCCCGACGTCGGCACCAGGTGGGGCGCAGTGGGCACCTCCCAAGGCGGACAAGCGGTCTGGGCGGCAGCCGAGCGCAGTGGCGACTACGGCGACGGTCTGCAACTGGTCGGTGCCGCGGCGCTGTCGCCCGCGGCCGATCTGACGCGGTTCTTCGCGCCCGAGACCGAGCAGACCGTGCCGCGTCAGCTGCTGGTGCCGTACCTGTACGAGGGTCTGCACGCCGCAGATCCGAGTGCCGAACGCGCGGACTACATCCGCGGCACGTTCGCCGACAACGTGACCGCGCTGACCGCCTGCAGTGACCTGCTCGGCTTCTCCAAGGCCGACGCCGGAGCCGTTCTCGATCCGGCCGACGCCCTCCCGGACTCCGCGGATGCATCGGATCGGATGACGCAGTGGCTCGAATCGGTTGCGGTACCGACTTCTCGCACCGAGGTACCGCTGCTGGTCCTGGTCGGTGAACGCGACGACCTCATCGATCCCCGATGGACCCGGGACGCGGTAGCCGAGGCCTGCGCGCTGGGCGACGACGTCGAGCTTCGCTCCGAACCGGAGCAGGGCCACGCCGAACTGGCCGCAAACGGCATCGGAGTCGACTGGCTCGTCGAACGCTTCCTGAACGTGCCCACCTCGACCACGTGCGCGCGATGACCGCGGCACTGGCGTCGATGGCGGTGATCGTGGCCGTGATCGTCTCGGTCATCGCGGTGATCAGCCTGCGCGGTCGACGGGACCTCACCACACCGGCCGAGCGAGCCGTCCACGCCACCCTGCACACCGCGTCGCTGGCGGCCAAGCCGTTGCGTGACGGTCTCGACACTCGTTCGGCCGCCGCGGCCGCGCCGCACCTGCGGGTACTGACCGGTGCGGACGCATTGGGAATCTGCGACCCCGACGGTTCCCTGCTGGCCTGGGACGGCCCGTGGGACGAGCTGACACCGGCCTTCGTCGAGGCGGCGAAGCGGGCGGTGGACGGGCAGCGGCGCGTCCTGGTGCGTCTGCCGCTCGGTTCGATCCACGAGGTCAGAGCGTTGGTGGTGCAGCCGTTGGTCGTCGACGAGTCTCCGGTGGTCGGGGTGTTGGGGGCAGCCGTGGTCGCCGAGCCGGGACCGGGCATGCTCGGGGCCATCGCCGAGGTTGCGCGTTACGCCTGCGGTCAGATCGAGCTCGCCGAACTCGACGCGTCTCGGGCGCGGTTGGACCGCGCCGAGGTACGGGCGCTGCGCGCACAGATCAGCCCGCACTTCATCTACAACGCACTCGGCACGATCGCCTCGTTCGTGCGCACCGACCCGGATCGAGCGCGTGAGCTGGTGCTCGAGTTCGCCGACTTCACCCGATACTCGTTCCGCAACGCAGGCGAGTTCACGGTGCTCGCGGACGAGCTACGCAACATCGATCGGTACCTGACGCTCGAACGGGCCCGCTTCGGTGATTCCCTCCAGGTCACCTTGCAGGTCGCGCCCGAGGTGTTGGGCGTCGCGCTGCCGTTTCTCGCGCTGCAGCCGCTCGTCGAGAACGCCGTCCGACACGGCCTGTCCGGCAAGGCCGACGGCGGCCGCGTGACGATCATCGCCGCCGACGAGGGCACCGACGCAGTGATCAGCATCGAGGACGACGGGGTGGGGATGGATCCGGACGTGCTGCGCTCGGGAAGCCTGCACACCGAGGACGCGGCCCATGTCGGATTGGCGAACGTGGACGATCGGCTGCGGGCGGCCTTCGGAAACGACTACGGTCTCGTAGTGGACACCGCACCGGGCGCAGGCACCAAAGTGAGCCTGCGGGTGCCGAAATTCAGGCCGGGTGTACGAGCATGACGCAGGCTGCCAACTCCGCCCCCGGCCGCGGGTTGATCGTTCTCGCCGTCGACGACGAGCGCCCGGCACTGGACGAACTCGCCTTTCTGCTGCGTCAGCAGGACACCGTCGCCGAGGTGTTCACCGCGCAGGACGCGACCACCGCGCTCCGCCAACTCAAACAGACCTCGGGGCAGAACGTGGTGGACGCGGTGTTCCTCGACATCAACATGCCCGGACTCGACGGGCTCGAACTGGCTGGCATCCTGTCGGCATTCGCGCGACCACCCGCCGTCGTGTTCGTCACCGCCCACGACGACCGGGCGCTGGCTGCCTTCGATCTCGGTGCCGTCGACTACCTGCTCAAGCCCTTGCGCGAGGATCGGCTCACCGAGGCGCTGCGCCGGGTGCTGCTCGCGCGGCGTCGACCCGCGGAGTCCGCGGACACCTCGGCCGACGAGGTCATTCCCGTCGAGCTCGGCGGAACCACCACATTGGTGCACCGATCGTCGGTGGCGTGGGTCGAGGCCGACGGCGACTACGCGAGATTGCACACCTCCAACGGCTCGCATCTGGTGCGGATCCCGATCTCGTCCCTCGAAAGTCGCTGGGCCGATGCCGGATTCCTGCGCGTGCACCGCTCCTACCTGGTCTCGCTGCGTCTGGTCACAGGGATCCGCAGCGTCGGTTCGGGACTGGTGGTGTGCCTGCGGGCCAGCGGAAACCTCGCGGCCTGCGAACTGCCGGTGAGCCGACGGCACGCGAGAGAGCTCAAGGACAGACTGGTCCGCGGTCCGCTGCAATCGTGGTCCACCCGGTGACGAGGATCGAGCGATGACCCAGCCACACCGACAGCGGGTGGTGCTCTCGCAACGTCGCGGCGCGCGGATGGTGCGCACCCGCGTCGAAGTGCAGGAGCAAACCGAAGTGGGCGACGCCCTGGTCCGCAGCCTGGTTCGCGCGCAGCTTCTGCTGTCGGTGCGCCTGGCGGTGATGACGCTGTCTATTCTGTTCGCAATTCCGTTGCTGGGCATGCTCCTCGCACGCTTCACCGACGTCGCGCCGTCCGGCATCGGTCTGCCGTGGTTGGTGTTGGGGGTGGCGATCTATCCGTTGCTGTTCGGTGTCGGCTGGGCGTACGTGCGCCGAGCCGAGCGCAACGAGACCGAATTCGTCGGCCTGGTCGAGGACTAGGCGCACGTGAACGGATCCATTCCGATCGCCACCGTGATCGCGCTGATCCTGGCGGCCGTGGCCACGGTGGGCATCGGCATCTACGGAGTTCGGCTGGCCCGCACCACCTCCGACTTCCTGGTGGCCTCGCGCACCGTCGGGCCGCGGTGGAATGCTGCTGCCATCAGCGGCGAATACCTATCGGCTGCATCGTTTCTCGGGGTTGCAGGGCTCATCGCGAAGTACGGAGCCGATGCGCTGTGGTACCCGGTCGGCTTCACCGCGGGATACCTGGGACTGCTGCTGTTCGTCGCGGCTCCACTGCGCAGAAGTGGCGCGTACACGGTGCCCGATTTCGTCGAATTCCGGCTCGGCGCACCATGGTTGCGGACCGTGGCGATGCTGGTGGTGGTGGTCATCTGTGCGCTGTATCTGGTGCCGCAGTTCCAGGGCGCAGGCCTGACACTGAACATTCTGCTCGGAGTGCCCGGCTGGGTCGGTGCCCTGGCGGTGGGGCTGATCGTGATCGCGAACGTCGTCGGCGGTGGCATGCGCTCGATCACCTTCGTCCAAGCGTTCCAGTACTGGCTCAAGCTCACCGCGATCGCGATCCCGGCACTGGTGCTGGCCGTGCACTTCTTCGCCGACGACCGCAGCGTCGGCAGTCCTGCCCCACCGACGGTGACCGAGCAAACCGTCGTCGACATCACCACCGATGTTCTCGTGCAGGTGGATTCGCCGATCGTCGTCGCCGTGACGGGAACCCTCGACGACGAAAGCGTCGACGGGCGAGTCCTGCTGGACGCAGGCGAACATCGGCTCGCCTCGGGCACGTCGTTGACGCTCGACGCCGGATCACCCGTTCCCGTCGTCGCAGGAGCGCCGACCACCGACCGGGCGTGGGCGATGCCGGGCGGGGGACTGGGCGGGGCCCACCCGCTGTATCAGGTGTACTCGCTGATCCTGGCCACGTTCCTCGGAACCCTCGGCCTGCCGCACGTGCTCGTGCGCTTCTACACCAACCCGGACGGTCGAGCGGCCAGACTGACCTCGCTCACCGTCCTGGCGTTGCTCGGCATGTTCTACCTGTTCCCGACGGTGCTCGGCGTCTTCGCCCGGCTGTACGTGCCGCAACTGCTCATCACCGGAGCATCCGACGCAGCGGTGCTGCTGCTGCCCGGCTCGGTGCTGTCCGGAATACCGGGACAACTACTGGCCGCACTGGTGGCCGCAGGTGCCATCGCGGCCTTCCTGTCGACCTCATCCGGACTACTGGTCAGCATCGCAGGAGTGCTCAGTACCGACGTCCTCTCGGGCAAGGTCCGAGACTTCCGCGTCGCCGCGATCCTCGCCGGAGCCGTGCCGTTGGCGCTGTCGATCGGCGTCGTCTCACTCGACCTCTCGCGCACCGTCGGACTCGTCTTCGCCGTCGCCGCGTCCACCCTGTGCCCACTGCTGGTGCTGGGAATCTGGTGGCGCGGACTCACCGCAGCCGGAGCGGCAACCGGACTGCTCCTCGGCGGCGGCATCTCACTCGTCGCCGCGTCGATCTCCGTCGTCACCCCCATCTCCGACGGCGTCTTGGGCGGCTGGGCGGCGGCGATCCTCGGCTACCCCGCCGCGGTCAGCGTCCCCGTCGCCTTCGCCTCGATGATCGCCGTCAGCCTCGCCACCCGAAGAACGATCCCGTCGGACATCTCCCGCATCTTCGCGCGACTGCACCTGCCGGAAGGCCTCGACATGGGCAAAGACCGAGAGCGCGAACTGTAGAGCCGCTCAACTGCCATTCTCGACCGCTCGTCGCACACTCCCGCAGCCCATCGTGTGATCGACACCACCTCCTGATTTTGTGACCTGACTCTCATTATTGTTCCGAGTCAGCTACAGCTCACATCAACTTCAGGAGTCCAAGGTGACCGCACCGGAAACCAATTCGCCACCGGACGCGCAAGCGTTCGTCGACATGCAGGCCAGTCCCGAGTTCCAGGAACTCCGGCGACGCCTGCGTAGCTTCGTGTTCCCGATGGCCGGGTTCTTCCTGGTCTGGTACGTCCTCTACGTGCTGCTGAGCACCTACGCGGTCGACTTCATGTCGACCAAGGTGTGGGGCAACATCAACATCGGCCTGCTGCTCGGCCTCGGCCAGTTCGTCACCACGTTCGCCATCACCGGCATCTACGTGAAGTTCGCCAACCGTGAACTCGATCCTCGCGCCGCAGCCTTGCGCGCCGAGATGGAAGCCTCCCAGGGAGCCAAGCGATGAATCTCGCGCAAGCAGCAAGCACCACCGTCGGCGAACCACTCGTCAACATCGCGATCTTCGGCGCGTTCGTCATCATCACGATGGCCGTCGTCATCCGCGCATCGAAGAAGAATGCGACCTCCGCGGAGTTCTTCACCGCAGGCGGCGGATTCTCCGGACCGCAGAACGGCGTTGCCATCGCCGGTGACTACCTCTCGGCCGCAAGCTTTCTCGGCATCGCCGGTGCCATCGCCGTCTACGGTTACGACGGCTTCCTGTACTCCATCGGCTTCCTCGTCGCCTGGCTCGTTGCACTGCTCCTCGTCGCCGAATTGCTCAGGAACACCGGCAAATTCACGATGGCGGATGTGCTGAGCTTCCGACTCAAGCAAGGACCGGTTCGTACCGCAGCTGCTCTGTCCACGCTGACGGTGTCACTGTTCTACCTGCTCGCACAGATGGCAGGTGCAGGCGGACTCGTCGCACTGCTGCTCGACATCTCCGACCGCACCGGGCAGTCCATCGTCATCGCCATCGTCGGTGTGCTGATGATCGCGTACGTGCTCATCGGCGGCATGAAGGGCACCACCTGGGTACAGATCATCAAGGCCGTTCTGCTCATCGCAGGTGCGGCGTTCATGACCGTTCTGGTTCTCGCCAAGTTCGGCCTGAACTTCTCCGAGCTGCTCGGCAGCGCACAGGCCATGGTGGCCGGATCGGCCAACGAGGCCGTGGCAGCACGTGACGTCATCGAGCCAGGCGCTCAGTACGGCGGAAGTGCCACCTCGAAGATCAACTTCCTCTCGCTCGGTATCGCACTCGTGCTCGGCACCGCGGGTCTGCCGCACGTGCTGATGCGCTTCTACACGGTGCCCACCGCCAAGGAAGCTCGTCGCAGCGTCGTGTGGGCCATCGCGCTCATCGGTGCGTTCTACCTGTTCACCCTGGTGCTCGGCTACGGTGCCGCAGCGATCGTCGGACCCGACCGCATCCTGGCCTCGGCCGGCGGTCAGAACTCCGCAGCTCCGCTGTTGGCTTTCGAACTCGGCGGCGTCATTCTGCTCGGCGTCATCTCGGCGGTCGCCTTCGCGACCATCCTGGCCGTGGTCGCCGGATTGACGATCACCGCGTCGGCGTCGTTCGCTCACGACATCTATGCGAGCGTCATCAAGAAGGGCAAGGTCGACGACAAGAAGCAGGTCAAGGTCTCGCGCATCACCGCCGTCGTCATCGGCCTGCTCGCCATCGGCCTCGGCATCCTCGCCAACGGGCAGAACATCGCCTTCCTGGTGGCACTCGCGTTCGCCGTCGCTGCGGCCGCGAACCTGCCGACCATCCTGTACTCGCTGTTCTGGCGTCGCTTCACCACCACCGGCGCACTGTTCAGCATGTACGGCGGTCTGATCTCGACGATCGTGCTGATCGTCTTCTCCCCGGCCGTCTCCGGATCGCCGACGTCGATGATTCCCGGCTCGGACTTCGCCTGGTTCCCGTTGTCCAACCCCGGCATCGTCTCGATCCCGTTGGCATTCATCCTCGGCATCGTCGGAACCCTGATCTCGAAGGACACCGAGAGCACCGAAAAGCAGGCCGAGATGGAGGTTCGCTCCCTCACCGGTATCGGTGCGGAGAAGGCCAGCGCTCACTGACCGATCCAGGCTCCATCGAAAGTGCCCGTGTGAGCAAGGCCTCACACGGGCATTTTTCGTTCAACGGTTACCATCCCTGCTGTGGCCAAGCTGAAGGTTTCCCTCGACGTCCCGCTGACCCCCGAGCAGACGTGGGCGCACGCGTCCGATCTGTCCGGCTACGAGCAGTGGCTCTCCATCCACGAAGCGTGGCGCGGTGAGCTGCCCGAGCAGCTGGCCGTCGGCACCACCCTGGACTCCGTCGCCAGCGTGAAGGGCATGCGCAACCGCGTGTCCTGGAAGATCGAGTCCTACGACCCGCCCAAGAAGCTCGAGCTCAAGGGCAACGGCAAGGGCGGGGTCAAGATCGGTCTGAACATGTCCGTGAAATCCAAGGGTGACGGTTCCGAGATCACCATCGACATCAACCTCGGCGGTGCGCCGTTGTTCGGTCCGATCGGCTCCGGCGTCGCGCGCGCTCTCAAGGGCGACATCGAGAACTCGTTGAAGACGTTCGTCAAGATCTACGCCTGACGGGGCAGGAGTGGAACCTGTGGAACGACCGTTGAAGTAGGAGCGCGCCATGCCCGGTAGACACAGTGCCCCGTCGTCCACCTCGCGCAGTAGGGGCATGGCCAAGTACGGCATCGTGGCCGTTGTTCTGTTGCTGGTTCTCGGCGGCGGAGTGTTCGTCGGTCTGAAGGCCTTCGGTTCCGAGTGCGGTGATCCCGAGGCCTTGTCGCTTGCCGCGGATCCGGCGATCGCACCCGTGTTGCAGCAGATCGTCGACAACACCTCGTCGGAGGAGTTGGGTTGTACAGCCGTCGAGGTCACCGCCACCGAGTCGGGTCAAGTCTCGGCCGCGGTGGCCAAGGGCGACGACGTGCCCTCGCTCTGGGTTCCCGATTCGTCACTGTGGATCGGCAAGACGGTGCGGTCCACTGCGTCGTTGATCGACTTGGCGAGTCAATCGGTGGCGGCTACCCCCGCCGTGCTCGCGGCACGCAAGGACGAGGTGCCGTTCTTCGACACCTGGCTCACTGCCTTGAAGCTCGAAGGTCTGCGCATCGGTAATCCGTTGGCCAACACCACGTCCGACGCGGCCATCCTGGGCGCGGTGGCAGAGGCCGGATCGGACGAGACCGCGCTCGACTCGGTCTCGGCGGCGCTCGTCCCCATCGCTCAGGCTCAGGCCGCCACTCGCGGCGAGGCCGATCCGACGGTGCGCCTCGACGATCTGGTCGCCGACGGGGGAGTCGCGGTGGTGTCCGAGCAGGCCTACCTGGACTACCAGCAGGACAAGAACGTCGAACTCGGCGCGACGGCTCCGCCGACCGGTGCCTTCTTCCTGAACTTTCCGCTGGCGGTGACCGAACCCGCGGGCGATCGACACGAGACCGCGAAGTCCATCGGGACGGCACTGGCCACGGCCATTCAATCCGAACAGGGGCAGCAGGCTCTGTCCGACGCAGGGTTCCGCTCCGCAGACATGGCCCCGCTCGATTCCGATCGCGGGATCGGGGACGTCACGCCCCTGACGATTGCCGATCAACAGGCCGCCGAATCGACGTTGCGTCAGTACCAGATCTTGGCGCTCCCGTCGCGGGCGTTGGTGATGGAGGATGTCTCCGGATCGATGAACTACAGCGCCGGGGCGAATTCACGTATCGCCATGACGGTGCAGGCCAGTGAGACCGGAAATCGGCTGTTCCCCGACAACGCGTCGATGGGGTTGTGGGCGTTCTCGATCGGACTCGGCGGTGGCGATCAGGACTACCGTGAGCTGGCACCGATCCGGCGAATGGACGAGCAGGTCGGCAACACCACTCAGCGTGAGGTGCTGTTGCAGCAGACCCGAACGCTGCCGTCCCTGGTCGGGGGTGGTACCGGGTTGTACGACACCACGTTGGCCGCGTTCCGCACCGTGCAGCAGGGCTACGACCCCGATGCGGTGAACAGCGTCATCATCCTCACCGACGGCACCAACGAGGACCCCGACAGCATCTCGCTCGACGAGCTGCTGTCGACTCTGCGAGCCGAACAGGACCCGTCCAAGCCGGTCGTCATCGTCACCATCGGAATCACCGACGATGCGGATGCCGGTGTACTGCAACAAATTTCGGCAGTCACGGGCGGTACGAGCTTCGTCGCACGAAATCCTGCGGAGATCCCCAACGTGTTCGTCAATGCGCTCAGAAGTCGCTCCGGTCGCTGAGGAGGCTACTATGCTGTGCGTCGCGTCACTTCTGAGTGTGCGTGCGGTTGCATTCGTGAGTGCAGCTGGGGGCCGAGCAGGGGGTTGCATCGATGTCGGGACGTCACAGCGGTAGTCCGCGCCGGTTCGGTTCGGCCGCGACCTGGTCGGTGCTCGCGCTGGTGGCAGTCGTCGTCGTGGTCGGCAGTTGGTTCGGAGTGCAGGCCGTACGCGCATCCGGTGCGGACACCTGCGATTCCCTCGACACGGTCTCGCTGGCGGTGGACATGTCGATCGCCGAACCGGTGCAGCAGATCGTCTCGCAGGCAGGCGAGGTCGAGCGCGGTTGCGTGAACTTCGAGGTCCGCCCCGAACGCCCCACCGATACGGCCACCGAAATCGCCGGAACCGATGACGAGCGTCCGGATCTGTGGATCCCGGATTCGACGCTGTGGCTGCTCAAGACCCTGCGCTCGACCGGGGCACTTCCCGAGCTGGCCAAGGCCTCGGTCGCGAACACGCTGCCGGTCCTGGTCTCGAAATCCGATGCCGTGCCGGTGACCGATACCTGGCTCAGCGTGCTCCAACTTCCCGGTCAACGCATCGGTGATCCCCTGACCAGCAGCGCCTCTAATGCCGCGATCCTCGGTGCACTGGCCGAATCCGAGGTGGCCATCTCCGACGCCAAGGCCGTGTCGGCGGCACTGGTGCCCATGGCGCAGGACTTCGGACGGATCGCGGACGCCCCACACGACACCCCGGATCTGGTGGCCCAGGTGGCCACGGACGGCGGCACCAGCGTGGCCACCGAGCAGGCGCTGCTGGCGTACGAGGCCGACAATCCGGGATCGGAGTTGACCGAGTCGGTTCCGCCGACCGGGAGCTACTTCCTCAACTACCCACTGGCCGTCACGGCACCGGCCGGACCCGAGTACGACCGCGTGAAGAAGGCAGGAGCGGCGTTGGCCTCGGTGCTCGCCACTACGTCGGCCACCGACACCTTGGTCGCAGCCGGGTTCCGAACGTCGAGTGGCACACCATTACCCGACGGCCGAGGCGTCGGATCGGTGGCGTCGCTCGAGATCAAGAACCCGCTGTCCATCGAAACGACATTGCGAGACTGGGCCGTCCTGGCGCTGCCGCTGCGCACGCTCGTGGTCGAGGACGTCTCGGGTTCGATGGCCGCGAAGTCGGGCGACTCGACACGTATCGCACTCACCGTCGACGCATCCGTCGGTGCCAACTCGCTGTTCAGCGACCAGACGGAAATGGGCCTCTGGGCATTCTCGATCGGCCTCGGTGGCGGAAAACAGGACTACCGCGAGCTGGTGCCGATGGGCAAGGCCGACGGTACCTTCAACGGAAAGTCGCAGCGCGACGCCATTCTCGATTCGATCCGAGGTCTTCCAGCTCTCGTCGGAGGCGGAACAGGGCTCTACGACACCACCTTGGCTGCGTTCCGGCGGGTCAAGGAGGGATACGACCCCGATTACGTCAACAGCGTCATCATCCTGACCGACGGAGCCAACGAAGACGAGGGCAGTATCTCCCTCGATCAGCTGCTGGCAACGCTGCAGAAGGAACAGGATCCGGTGCGGCCCATCGTGATCATCACCGTCGGCGTCACCGGTGACGCGGATCCTGTTGCACTGCAACAGATCTCGGCTGCGACAGGCGGAACGAGTTACGTGGCGGAGGATCCCCGAGACATCCCGGACGTGTTCGTCAAGGCCTTGAACTCGCGCACCGAGCGTCTCGCGGGCGGGTAGCTCAGCTCCACAGGACACTGATCGCGATGGCTGTGGCGCACGCGAGAGTCACCACGGTCAGCGTCACCGCGTCGGAGGCCTTGAACCGTGCCTCGGTGGCGGTGATCATTCCGGTGCCTCCGCGGGCGGTGATGGCCCCACCCATTTCGTCGGCCCGTCTGATGGCAACCGACATCACCGTCGTGACGATGTCGACCAGGGAATTGTCCGAGGCGCTGTTGACGACCGGCTTGGGGCGCAGGCGTCGAGCCGCGTTCAGGGTGCGCATCTCTTCGATCAGCAGCGGAAGCGACCGCAGGCTCAGAGCCACGGCGACGGCCCACTCGTCGACCGGCAACTTCAGCTTCTTCAGCGGCGTGCCCAGTTTGGAGACCGCAGGTGCGATGTCGCTCATCGAGGTGGTCCAGCCGATCATCATCGATGCGCCGAGCAGGACGAAGATGAAGAGCGTCGCGCGCAGATACACCAGTACTGCTGCGCCTCCGATCGGCAGGTTGATCAGTGCTCCGACACCGAACAGCGCCCAGATCCACCACGGTGGACGCGGCACTGCGGTGATCGGGACGTGCGCGACGATCGCGGCGACGACCAACAGTGCGAACACGATCCCGAGGGCGGGCCACGTCGGTGCCACGACGAGAGTGATGCTCAGCAGCAGTACCGCGACGAGTTTGGTGCCGGCCCACAGGCGGTGGATCGGTGAGAATCGTGGGACCTGACGCAGTACGACGGTGGTCACGAGTGCACGCTCCCCAGGATCGAATCGGAGACGATGTGGCCGTCGGCCATCGTGATGGTGCGGCTGCAGACGGTGTCCATTCCGTCCACGTCGTGCGAGATCACGACGATGGCGACTCCGCGATCGCGTAGTCCGGCGAGAACACCGATGATGTCGTCGCGTCCGGGAGGGTCGAGCCCGGCCAGTGGCTCGTCGAGAACCAGCATTCGAGGTCGACGCGCAATGAGCCCCGCCAACACGACGCGTCGCATCTGACCACCACTGAGCGAATCGATGTCGCGAGCGGCCAACGATCTGTCCAGGCCGACGGCGTCCATCGCGGCCGACACTGTGGCAGAGCCTGTTTCGGGGCCGGCGGCGGCCGCGATGTCCTCGGAGACGGTGCGCCGCTGCAACTGCAGGCGGGAGTGCTGAAACGCGAGCCCGACATCGCCGACGCGTGAGGTCATCGCCTTGCCGCCGAGCTGGGCGGTGCCGCCGGTCGGGCCGGTGAGGCCGGCCATGATCCAGGCCAGTGTGGATTTGCCCGAACCGTTGCCACCGAGAACAAGCACACCCTCACCACGTTTGACGGTGATGTCGACGCCGTTCAGTGCTACCTGCGCCCAGGGGGTGCGGCGGTTGTACGTGTGCTCGACCCCGCTCAGTTCGAGGAGTCGTTCACTCGAATTATCGTGCAGCGCAGCCGGATTGTCCGTTCGAGCGTGCATCCAGGCGGTGTCGTACTGCACCTGGTAGCCCTCGTGCAGATGTACGACTCGGTCCGCGGCGACGGTCTCCGAGACGTGGTGGGTGACGAGCACGACCGACATCTCGTGCCTGCGTGGTAGTTCGGCGAGGAGCGAGACCAGATATTCGCGCCCGGAGGCGTCGATCATCGCGGTTGCCTCGTCCGCGATGAGTAGTGCCGGACGGCGAGCGAGTGCGGCGGCGACGGCCAGTCGCTGCATTTCGCCGCCGGACAGGGAGGCAGTGTCGCGCGCCCCCATGCCGCCGAGGCCGACCTCGTCGAGCAGGGCCTCCACGTCGGGGCGTGAGTCGCCGGGAGGCAGTCCCCACACCACGTCGTCGGCGACGCGGGTGCCGAGGATCTGGCTTTCGGGGCGTTGCAGCACCACCGCGGTGCCGCCGTACCGTCCGAGACCGGTCGAGCCGGGCCTGTCCACGGTTCCCTCCGACGGTTCGAGGCCGGCGAGGATCCGGGTCAGCGTCGATTTGCCGGAACCGTTGTGGCCGACGATCGCCACGAATTCGCCGGTCTCGATGCGGAGGTCGACGCCGGTCAGTGCGGACGTCGTGCTTCCCGGGTAGCGGAATCCCACCGCGGTGAGCGTGACCGGCAGCGGCCCGATCTCGTCGTCGGTGCTGGGGGCCAGCGGCTCGGGGGTGGGAATGGTGGAGAGCCGGTCGAGGATCGCGGTGAGAATGAGCCATGCGAACAGCGTTCCGGTGACGATGCCGAAGGCGATCGATCCGCCTGCCCACCACCACCAGTTGTCGAGCACGGTCGTGGAGCCGGTGCGGATCACGTCGGCAACGCCTTGCAGTGCCGATGTGCGCTCGAGCAGTCGTGAAATGCCCTCGAACGTGTTGCGGAGAGTCTCGAGGAACAGCTCTCGCAGCGGAACAAGGATGAGGAGCATCAGCACGGTCAACGCTCCGAGTGCCGGCCCGACGACCATCGAGGTGACGAGAACGCCGAACAGTCCTTGCTTCTTGCGCTTGGCCCGCCCGACCAGGCCGCCCAGTAGAGCGGCGCTGGCGACGGTGATGGCCGTCTGGGTGCCGGCCGCGACGAATCCGACGAGGGTGCCGGCGACCGCGGAGGTGACCAGTGCGCGCGTTCGATACCGGAGCGCGACCACCGACATGGGAATCGCCGCGACGACCTGAAGGATCGCCGCCATCGGCACCAACACACCGATCACCGTCAGGGCGACGGTGAAGCTGCTCATGACGGCAGCGGTCGCCATCTCCTGCGGACCGAGGGGCCCTGACTTGGTCGTGTGGGAAGAGCTGACGGTCACCGCTCCAGTGTGCCAGCCGACAAGGCGCACAATGTCACCGTGACTTCCGAGATCAGGACGCGCAGGCGGATTCACCCGGCCTGGATCGTTGCCGCCGTGGCATTCCTCGCTCTGGTCGGCGCAGCGGGCTTCCGGGCGGCACCGAGCGTGCTGATGGTGCCGCTGCAGGACGAGTTCGGCTGGCCGCGGTCGATGCTGTCGCTGGCTGTGGGTGTGAACCTCGTGCTGTTCGGATTGACTGCGCCGTTCGCTGCGGCCCTGATGGAACGGTTCGGAATCCGTGCGGTGACATCGATGGCGTTGATCGTCGTGGCGGCAGGCAGCGCTCTGAGTGTGTTCGTGACCCAGGCATGGCAGTTGGTACTGACCTGGGGCGTCATGATCGGCCTGGGTACCGGATCGATGGCCCTCGTCTTCGCGGCGGTGGTGACCAATCGGTGGTTCGTGCAGCGGCGTGGGCTCGTGTCGGGAATCCTGACGGCAGGCAGTGCGACGGGGCAGCTGATCTTTCTGCCCCTGATCGCTCAGCTCGTCGACAGGTCCGGCTGGCGCGCCGCCTCGTTCCTCATCGCAGGCGGGTCGCTGATCGTGGTGCCCTTCGTCCTGCGGTGGCTGCGCAACATGCCGGCGGACATCGGCGTGACCCCCTACGGAGCGCCGGAGGATTACACAGCGGTCGTCGTGGAGTCGACGGTGAACCCCGCCAAGGCCGCGATACAGGCGTTGCGCGACGCGAGCCGGGTCCGAACCTTCTGGGCTCTGGTGGTGGGCTTCGCGATCTGTGGGGCAACGACCAACGGCCTCATCGGAACTCACTTCATCCCGTCGGCGCACGACCACGGAATGCACGAGACCACCGCAGCGGGCCTGCTGGCGGTGGTCGGGATCTTCGACATCGTCGGAACGATCGCATCGGGGTGGCTGACCGACCGCGTCGACCCGCGCTACCTGTTGGCGGCGTACTACGGATTTCGCGGCGTGTCGTTGCTGTTCCTGCCGTGGTTGCTGTCCGCGACCATCCAGCCGTCGATCGTCATCTTCGTGGTGATCTACGGATTGGATTGGGTGGCAACGGTTCCGCCCACTATTGCGCTGTGTCGCGAGGTGTTCGGCGACCGAGGCTCGCTGGTGTTCGGCTGGGTGTTCGCCTCACATCAGATCGGTGCCGGCATCGCGTCGGTCGTCGCAGGCGTCGTGCGGGACGCGACCGGTGAGTACACGATGGCGTGGTTCGGCGCAGCTGGTCTCTGCGCGGTTGCGGCGGTGGTGAGTGTGAGAACAGCGAAGCGCGGAAAGCCCTCGTAGGGAGGACTTTCCGCGCTCAGGCCGAAATCAGCGGCTGCGCTGGCTCGTGGCCGGTCCTGCTGCGCGACGGCTGTGGCCACCACCACCGCTGCGCGGCTGTCCACCACTGCGGGGCTGTCCACCACTGCGGGGCTGACCACCACTGCGGGCCGGGCCGCCGCGTCGCGCGTTGTTGCTGTTGCGGGGATTCGCGGTGCGAGCCGGTGCCTGCTCGGCCTTCGGCGCGGGCTGGACGTAACGAGCCTGCTCGCCGACGAGGTTCGCCACGGCGGGCGAGTCGGCGGTGACGCGAATGGGCGTGACCTTGATGTCGGCCTTGCGCAGCAGTACTGCGGTGTCCTTGCGCTGCTCGGGCAGAACGACGGTCACGACGTCTCCGGCGCTTCCCGCGCGTGCCGTGCGGCCGGAACGGTGCAGGTACGCCTTGTGCTCGGCCGGGGGATCGACGTGGACGACGAGCTGGACGTCGTCGACGTGAACGCCGCGAGCTGCGACGTCGGTGGCGACGAGGACGCGAGCCTCGCCGGAGGAGAACGCGGCGAGGTTGCGGTCGCGTGCGGCCTGAGAGAGGTTGCCGTGCAGGTCGACGGACGGGATTCCGGCGTCGGTGAGCTGCTTGGCGAGCTTGCGGGCCTGGTGCTTGGTGCGCATGAACAGGATGCGGCGTCCGGTGCCGGAGGCGAGCTGGTGGACCAGCTTCTTCTTGGCTTCGACGCCGTCGACCTCGAACACGCTGTGCGTCATGGCCTCGACGTGCGAGGTGGCCTCGTCGACGGAGTGCGTGATCTGGTTGTGCAGGAAGCGCTTGACCAGCTTGTCGACGCCGTTGTCCAGGGTCGCGGAGAACAGCATGCGCTGGCCCTTGTCCGGGGTGGCAGCGAGGATGCGGGTGACGACGGGCAGGAACCCGAGGTCGGCCATGTGGTCGGCCTCGTCGAGGACGGTGATCTGAACGCCGTCGAGGGTGAGGTGACGCTGCTTCATCAAATCTTCGAGCCGACCGGGGCAGGCGACGACGATGTCGACTCCACCCTTGAGCGCGGAGACCTGACGGACCTGCGAGACACCGCCGAAGATCGTGGTGACCTTCAGCGAGTACGCGGAGGCGAGGGGTTCGATCGCGACGGCGATCTGGGTGGCGAGCTCACGCGTCGGCGCGAGGATCAGGCCACGGGGGCGGCCGGGCTTCCGGTTACCGGGGAGCTGGCCGGCGAGTCGAGCGACCATCGGGATGGAGAAGGCGAGTGTTTTGCCGCTGCCGGTCTTTCCGCGTCCGAGCACGTCGCGTCCCTGCAATGTGTCGGGAAGGGTGTCGGCCTGGATGGGGAATGCCTCGGTCTTGCCCTGGCTCGCGAGTACATCCGCGATGGCCTGGGGTACGCCGAGTGCAGCAAAAGTCTGTGGGGTCGTCATAGTGATGAAAAGTGCCTTTCGGGCAGGGTGTTGCACCTGCGGGCCTTCGGGCCGAGATGCAAGGTGGCGAGACTGCCGGTGGGCAGTTTCGATCGCCGTAAGAGAAGCCTGTGCTGGGTGCACATGGAGGTTCGGGAGCATTCCACGACGTCTGGCGTGCAGCTGGGCGCGCCGTTGACGAGTGTAACCGAGTCGGTGCTCGGTATCTTCCCGCCGCGACCTGTCATGCGGCGTCGTCGTCGAACAGACCGGTGATGATCACGTTCTCGATTCTCGAGTTGTAGACCTCGACCACCGGGATCGGCGGCGCGCTCGAGTCATAGGTCTGCCCGGTGGGTGAGATGAGCCGGTAGCGATGTCGAGCGCCCCGTTTGTCTCGTAGGGCCTCGGCCGTCCAGCCCTCGCCCTCTTTCGCGTAATTGCATGCGGCACAAAGGCCTGCGCCGTTCTCGGCGCTCGTTCTGCCGCCTGTGGAGTGGGGTCTGATGTGGTCGTGGTGACGGATGGGCGCGTCGCACCACGGAGTGCGGCAGGTGCGATCTCGCAGATCGATGAGGCGTCCCAGCGCGGTCGGAAATGCGCGTGATGTGGACTCGACAGCCGTCAATGCGCCGGACGTCGGATGCGCGTAGAGGCGACGCAATGCGACGTGCGTCTCACTGTCGAGTGTGTGTCGGATGAGTTGCCGGGCGACGTCGGACGGAATGTCGCCATAGCCGTGCACGTACGCGGACGTGGGACCGCCGGCCAGGAGGGCGGCGTCGGCGATGACGATGTCGACGGTCACCGGCGGGCCCTGTGCGGCGGCTGCGCCGGTGACACGCTCGAACACGAGGTCGGCCATGATCTGGTCGCGGGTCCGTGTCTCACCGCCTGAGTTGACGATGGTGTCGGCGTCTCGTCGCAAGGTCGCCCACATGCAGACCATCTTCTCCATCGAGGTGAGGACCGTGAAGAAGCCCATCGATTCGGGGGCTGGCCGGGTGCTCGTGCGGCGGGCGGCGTAGGCCTTGGCGCGTCGTTTCACCTGGGAGGCGGCGTCGAGTTCGTTGGCCAGGGCGCGGGCGCGGCCCTCGATGGTGCGGTCACCGGCACCGGCCAGTGTGGCGGGGTCCGCGCACAGTCGTTCGTCGATGGTGCGGCGGTCGTCGACGGTGAGGCATGCGGTTTCGCGGGCGAGGATCATGGCGCGCCACTCGTTGAGTTCTCCGGCTTTCAGGCGAGCCAGGGTGTGCGGCATTTCGTGCACCAGAGCGCGAGCGAGGCCCAGATGAGTGCCGCCGCGGTTCGGGGATTCGCGTCGGGCCAGACCGATCTGTGACGCAATACCTATGCGCCACTGAGCTTTAGGCTTGCCGCGCTCGCGGCGTTCTTTGCTGATGGTCGTCGCCACGGCGTCGGTCACGATGGCTTGAACGGCCACGCTGGCGCACTTGATCGTCTCGAGGGCGGAGATCAGATCGATGCCCGCTGCCGCGTCGACATCGAACTCCGATGACTGAAGGCGCGCAACGAACCGCAGCACTTCATCGGACGTCAACGGCAAATCTTGTACAGCTGTGACCACGAGTTCCTCCCCAGTACTCGAATGCATGTTCGATAGTATGTGAACTTCACGCTAAGCGCAACCAGAATTCCCGGTGTCTGGAGAGGTCGAACTTGGTCAGAGGTCGACCGTGGAGGTGGCCTTTAGTCCATTGACTGCTGACGTGCACGAAAGTCCGACAATCCCCGCGTAGTCACGTGCCGATCCGGCACCGGCTCCCGCCGCCGGATTGCATTCAACGAGCTTGGCCCCTGTCGGGGAGCATCTCAGCGGATTGGGGTGCGTATGTGGAGCGCAGCCTGGATCGCGATGAGGAACTGATCGAATACTGTTGCTGTGCAGTTGGATCGGTGAGTGATCAAGAAGGCTGCGGTGTGTAGGGCGCATCGGCCGGCGACCTTGTCGATGCTGGCTGGCCACCGAAGGCGACGCGTAGCCGCCGCACAGCGCTTCGCATGGCGCAGTCACACACGCAAAGCCCACACCACAGACATACCGCGCCGTTCGGTCCGGCCTGCCCACCGCCAGGCGGCCAAGTGATGGGGCAGGGGCGTCGACAATTGGTGGCTTTGTGCGGAAGGAGCCGACACGACATTCGATGCGCGGTACCTAGGACCCTGGGATTCCCAAGTTGCGCAAGTCCGCCGCAAGGTGTCGATAGACGGATGGCTGGCCAGCTACTTACGTGGCCACCGTCCGGAGTGTATTTCATGACAGTGAGCAAGTGGTTCGGGTACTTAATCCGCGTCGTCGCTAACCGTCGATGCTACTGAATCGCGGAGAAAGAAGGCGGCAAGCTTTGTGGCGCTGTTCCAGGCGCTCTCGCGCTAGAACGGCGGCTCTTCAATCCCAAGTTCGTGCAGTAGGGCGACAATTTTTTCGTCTGCGCCTGATGAGTTCAGTGTGACGCTCTCGTAAAGGTCCCGGAGCTTGTAATCCGGGTATCGGGGAGTGCCTTCATCGACAATGATGAATGGTAGGCCCGATTCATCCCTGACAATGAAATCGAACGGATCGGCTCCATCGCCATCGCGGCTCTCGATAGTAACCGTAGAACGAGACATCGACAGTTCGTATCTGTTTCCGTTGATTCTTTCCCAGCGCAAGCGAGTTCCGTCTACTGCCCGAGTCTTTTCAATTAGTCCGCTTACCAACTTCCGAACTCGGCTCTCGTGGTCCGGTGGGAATGCAGTCATCACGCCTCCTCGATGCTTTGTTGGGCAATAATTGCCCCCACTTCGGCTGTCACTTCATTCACAGCTTTCCTGACCTTTTCAGTCTCGGAGGCCCAGTCTGTCGAGTTATCGAAACTAATAATCGATAACTTTAGTGCGTTTACAGGTAGGATGGCTTTCTGGATCTTCTTACTCAAAGCGAGTTCATTTGGGATGTTGGGGTCTAGAAACTGCTTGTAGGTCGTGGCCTGAAGTCTCCAATTCACAATTGATACATTGAGCAATTCGCTTGACTGCCGTTCGATCGCAGAGTCGATATTTTCCTCAAGGCGCATCAAGTGAGGGCCGATCGATGCGACCTGAATGGACCTGACTTGGCTGCGTGCCGCCTTCGATGCCTCCTTCGCGGCGTCCTCAGCTGCGTCTGCCGCACTCTTGGCCCTGTTGGCTGCCTTTTTCGCATCAAGGACCTGCCATAGGGTTATCGCGAAACCGATGATCCCGAGAGGCAGCGCGAGCCACAAGTTCGCCCATACGAAAAATTCCAACCGCGTGACCCCTGTTCGTTGCGTACCGCTTGTTAGCCGATCATACGGTGACGCAGAAACCGTTGACGCGATAATAACAGCGGGCATTGTGCCGAAACCGGCAACCTGCAGATGCCGGTGTGTCCCATTCAGCCAGGTGGCCCCAGCAGCGTCGGGACCGCACGTGACCTGCACTGCTTTGAACCGAGCTTCGGTGGCGCGCTCGGCAGGAATCGAACCTGCGACCTACTCCTTGGGGAGCGCGAAGGGCGTGAGTTCGGCGAACTCGGGTCGTCGCGGGAGTCGCCTAGGGTCGGTCTAGTAGGCAGTTGACGCCGCTCGGAGAGCGGCCCGTCCGGTGGCTATCAAGTGGACCGTTCCAATCAATGCCGAGAACGTCGCTGAACACTACTTCGAGCCCGCGCTACAGGAGGGCGGCCCGCGGCACTCGCACCGGCACGACCGCCGCCACTCGTTGGCGGGTGTGATGAGCCTGAACGCGAAGGGGTACTAAACGTAGGTCTCGAATTGGCTCGGGCACGCGTCTTTCGTGACCACGCTCAGCGTCTACGCCAATTAGACCGCGTACAACGAGGACGGGAAGCAAGCCCGACGACCCCCCCTACCCGCGGAACAAGTTCCGAAACAATCCGCCCTGCAGGGGGCATCGAACGTCTTGTCGCTCTTTGGACGGCGATCTGTCTGCTGATCAGGCCTTCTTCCGGCGCAGTCGTTTAGTTGGTTGGGCGGGCTCCAGCGCGAGAAGCTTGCGCCCGATATCAATGAACTGTGTCAACCGCTTTTCTGTGCTGATTCCGGTCGCAAACTTTCGGTTCATCTCTGGTCTGGACCAAAAGCTCTTGACGGCGACCTCAATATCAGTTCGGTAATGGCGGTTTTTTGCTACATGGTAGCCGAGGCCGATCGCTACTACCTCGTACGATGTGTTCAAGAAGCTCCCACTGTAAGCCGACTTTGCCGGAATCCACCGCCTGAATGCATCTTCCCCCGCGTTCTCATTTATAACCTTGAATGTCGTCTCAAATGTCCTTTTTAGGACTTCTAGGTCCTCTTTCGGGCTCAATGCCAAGGCGAGAGATTCATCATTAAGAAATTGGGCAAAGTTTCTCAGATCGTTTTGCCTTAATGGGTCTCGTCCGTGTAGCACTAGAAATCGAATAACCAGTTCGATATCGTATTGCTCTTGAGCGTTGCGTTCTGAAATTTGTACACAGTCTACAAAGTCACTGTTTTTAGCCAAGTTTTCGACCCATTTTAGGAATTCGGGATCGACCGCCACCAGCATTGCGCTCCTCAGCTCCTGGGGGGTCAACATCGAACCGTAGCTATTGAGTCTTTGAAAGAGGTCGTATTTAGCGTCTGGGGATGACTCGCGCTTTATTATTTGAATGTCAATCCGAGACCGCCTGATGTCCAAGACCTGGGTCGCGGGTAGGGAGTCGTCGGTGACACTGTTCTTGTCCATCGGCCAAACCCTGCCTTCGAGGTCTGGAAGGTACTTGGTACCGACAAGCCTTAACGGGTCGGCCATGGTCCCGTTCTCAAGCTTCAGGACTCCCTGAAGCTGCAAGAGAGTGCTGACGCGCTGGAGGCCGTCCACGATCTCCCAGGCTCCTGATTCGGTGGTGGAGACAAAGATCGACGGGAGCGGAATTCCAAGCAGTAGGCTCTCAATCAGCCGGGACTTTTGAAGGTCATCCCACCGGAAAAATCTCTGAAACTCGGGCCGAACAATGAGTTCTCCCGCCTGATACATCGACGTCAATTCGCCGATTGACATTGCCAAGCGGTCAGATGATATCTCGCGTCGGCGTGCTTCGATTTGCTCCGCGAGCGTCAGGGGCGATGACAATTTTTCACCATCCTTCAAGTTCAGTTAGCTCCGCAGATAGGCTAGAAAGGTCGGGAAATATCATCGACTCTGTGAAGCCTACAAATTTTAGTTCTTGGCGAAGTTCGTCTCTTTCGCCTTGGTAGACGTATTTCTTCAAGAGACCTCCCCACCGCGCTTCTGAATCCGCGATCTCCTCCATGCCCGTTTGGAATTCACCGGCAATGGTGAAGGTTCCGCGCTGGGCAACGATTCGCGCGCTATTATGCACGCCGTATATTGCGACGGGATGCTTGGCGCGCCAGCCCAGATGATTCTCTGACAGAACCGGTTCCCAGCGGTCACGGATCTGATCAGCCACCGTAAGGATATTGATCCCAGTTTCTTGCAACTGCGGTATCTGCCGGTTCCATCCTCGTGGATCGAGAGTCCAAATCGTGGGCTTGGGTTGCGCATCGAGGTTAGTCTTCGACGAAGCGGCAGTTGGGGTGGCGGCAAAGTAGGCGGCGATCAGTAGATTTTCCGACCAATCGAGTAGGCGCGTGGGAACTCCGTGGTGCTGCATGGAAAATAGGTGCTCCCAAGCCCCCTGCGGATACCCGGACGGCCAAAAAGGCAGGCTTCGCTCTCTGAAGCGCGCGAGCAGCCGGGACTCCCGTCGATAGATTTCCTTGTCTGTACGAGTGCCCTCCCTCATGAGCTTCGGAACGAGGCGGTAATCTTGGCTGCTGTGTCCTCGAAACCAGAGGGACTTGGAGTCATCTCCGCGATCATCCAGCACCAACGACATTAGTTGGCTGATCGAGTCGAATCCGATCTCCTCCATAATCCTCCTTGAGATCACACACCCCCGTCGTTGGCGTTTCGTCAGTCTATGGGGCCGCTCGCACAGATGGCGGGAACATAGCGCGGACGTCGTCGGCGCAGTGCCGCGCGTAGAAGCGGTGGGCACGCCTCGTCTCTTCACGCGTAGATCACGCGCGTTTTTCGGGCTTGGGGTGGTCGATGCGAGCCCTTAGATAGGGCCTCGCAAGCACTCTACCTGCGGTTATGCGTGGTGCCCTCGGCAGGATTCGAACCTGCGACCTACCCTTTAGGAGAGGGTTGCTCTATCCCCTGAGCTACGAAGGCTGGTGATCGTTCTGCTCACCGAAAGCCCTTGTCCAGCAACGGCTTTCGATCCATCGAACAATTGGTTGCGGATGGGTTCGCTGCCTCCGGTGCTCAGCTGGCCCACATCGCGCTCGCTAGTCTAGCGGCCCACCGTGTCGATCGTGAAGCAGGTTGCCGCTGCTCGTCACCGTCCCGGTCAGCGAGGCGATCAGGTTCAGGGCAGTGCGGTGCTGGTGAGCGGTGTAATCGGCGATCGATTCGATGCCGACGAAGCACTGGATGTCACGGGCGAAAGCGTCGAATGTCGTCGCGAGAATTCCCGCCGAGGCGAACACTCCCACGATGATGAGCTGGTCACGGCCACGTCGGCGCAGTTCGACCTCCAGATCGGTGGCGTAGAAGGCGCTGTAGCTGCGCTTCGCGATCGGAACGAAGTCCGGCTCGGGTGATCGCGCCCTCCTCGGCGGACGGACCCAACCCCCACATCGGTCCCAGCAGTCCGCGCTGCTGGATGGCACTCGCTGTTCGCGGACCACTCGCCACGATGGGTATTCCAAGGGCCCGGGCACGCGAGACCACCTTCGACACCTCCGCAGCAACCCGCGTACACACAGACTGGTCGAGCACGTTCAGGTAGTACGGCTGCATGTCGTGCACCAGAACCGCGACGCGTTCGGGCTGCACCTCCCACTCGGGACCGCCCACGCAGTCGCGCAGACTCTCGACGTCGTACTCCTCGACTTCGGCGCTGAATGTGGCCACGTCGGTCATCCTCGTACAAACGCGCGCGCATTTGCCAGACGTGCGCAGAATCGCCGGCCTATCGCTGTCTATTCCGCTCGCACCTGACCAACGCGCGCGCGTGTGCGGATCCCGAGGCCCCACAGAGCACCTAATCCGCCGCAATGGCGTCCACGATGTTCAGTCGCGATGCGTGCACAGCAGGTGGAGCCGAACCCAGCAGCGAGAGGCCGAGGGCGACGAGGCCGTACAGCAGCACCGACCAGCTCGCGGTGTAGGCGACCGGAATCCCGATGCTGGCTCCGAGGATCAGGGTGCTCAGGTATTGCAGCCCTGCGCCGATGATCAGGCCGAGGACACCACCGACGATGCCGACCGACAGCGCCTCGGCGAGCACCATTCGCGCCAGGGTTCCTCGGCCACCGCCCATGGCGCGCAGCACTCCCAGTTCGCGGCGACGTTCGAGTACCGACAGTGTCAAGGTGTTGAGCAAGGCGACGGCAGCGACGAGCGCGACGATCCACTGCAGCGCGATCGCCAATGCGCCGGACTGTCGGATGGCCGCACTGGTGCCCTCCAGAGCCGCAGCGCCGGTGTAGACGAAGGCTTCGGGCGGCAGTGTCGAACGCAACGAATCCTGTACGGCGGCAACGTCTCCGTCGACGCCGATCTCGAGGTAGGTCGCCCCGGGTCGGTCGTACCACCGTTGCATCGAATCCAGCGAGATCGCCATCGTGCCGCCGGCGGCGTTGATGTAGTCGACCAGATCCAACACCTGCACGGTCTGGACGCCGGTCGGCGTCGGCAAGTCGATGGAGTCGCCCACCGAGACACCCAACGTTCTGCCGAACCCCCGGGACAGCACCACCCCGTCACCGGCGAGCACCTGGGAACGCACGTCCTCGGTGAGCGAGGTGAGAGTCACCGCGTTGCTGCCGTCGGCGACGCCCTGGATGGAGACCGTCTCGCCGTCGATCGTGGCGTACGCCCACTGTCCCTCGACGATGCGAGACACACCGGGCGTCGACGCTACGGCGTCCTCCACCTCGGCGGGAACGATCGGGCCCGACGGTATGGCGTCGGGCGAGGTCATCGACACGTACAGGTCGGTATCGGCCAACGACGACAACGACTCGGCCGCCGAGTCGGTCATGTTGGTCAGTGAACCCGACACTCCCACACTGACTCCCACCGCGATCACGATCGTCATCACGGTTGCCCATATACGCCGCGGGGCGCGTTCGATGGTGGCGGTCGCGAGGCGACCGGCACCACCCCAGCGGCGGGGGACCGCTGCGGTGATCGACACGATCGGTCCGGTCGCGCCGACACACAGTGCGACGACGCCGAACATGAACAGTGCGCCGGCCCCGAGGGTCAACTGCCCGTCGACGTTGACTGCGAACAGGAAGGATCCGGCCACGGCGAGCACGCCGAACACCGTCGCAGCCAGGGTGAATCGCAGACCGGGGCCACCCGAGGTTTCCCCGCCGCCGACGGCGAGTGCTTCGATCGGCGAGATGCGATACACCTGCACGGCGGCGACTGCCGAGGCACCCGCGCAGGCCAGTACACAGGCCACGATCGCCACCGGAATCGCGAAGCCGGGCAAGACGTATTCGATCCGCGCATCGAAAGCCTGCGAGAGGAACGGCGGCAGACTCTCGATCGCGATGCGGCCCATCACGATTCCCAGCGGAACGCCGACGGCACCGCCGACGAGCCCGACCAGAACGGACTCGAACAACAGGTCGCGGACGATATCGCCGCGGCGGCCACCGACTGCCCGGAGCAGAGAGATGGTGGGTCGACGCTTCGCGATGGCCATGTTCATGACGTTGAAGACGAGGAACGCCGCGACGACGAACGCGATGAGCGAGACCATCAGTGTGGCATTGCGAGTCAGGCTCATCGCCTGGTTCGCGCGGTCGGCCCGAAAGTCGGGATTCATCACCGACACCCGGCCCGCCAGTGCGGCGTCGAGGTCGGTGCGCAGAGCGTCGCCGCTGCCGAGGACGAAGATCGAATCGAGTTGATCGGGGCGGTCGGTGAGCGTCTGAGCCGTCGGGATGAGCGCGACGGCGAACATGCCCCCGCCGATCCGCTGCGTCCCCGGGCCGTCGACCACGCCGACCACCGTCGTCGGAACATCGTCGATGGTGACGGTGTCGCCCTGCGTCAGACCTGTTGCGGCTCCGACCAATACTCCGGCCGGGTCGGTGAGCAACCCGGCCGCGTTTCCGACTGCGCCTTCGAGATCGGATTGCAGTGCCGTGATGGACGAGTCGACACCGAGAATCGTCAGGTCTCCGACGTCGGACCGAACGGTGCTGCGCAGCAGTGGGACTGCGGTCTCGACACCGGGGACCGCGCGAACTGCGTCGAGCTCGCTCTGATCGAAGCCCGAGTCGGTGACACCGACGACCTCGTAGTCGGCGTTACCTGCGATCGACACCGCGAGACGCTCGACGGATCCGGTCAAGGACCCGTACGTGCCGAGGACGGCGATGAGCAACCCGGCCGCGACGGCGACGACGCCGGCCGAGACCAACGAACGCACCCAGTGCATGCGGAGGTCGCGCAGGCTGATGACTCGAAATCTGCTGAGCGCGGTGCCTATCACCGATCGAGGCCGGCCGTGGGAGTGTCGGTCTCGACGCGACCGTCGATCATGCTGACGATGCGATCGGTGGACCGTGCCGCCTCGAGGTCGTGGGTCGCCATCACCACCGCTCGACGCCCGTCACTGGCGTGCGCCACCTCGGCAAGAATCTCCAGGACGTTGTGGGAGGTTTTCGAATCAAGATTGCCGGTCGGTTCGTCGGCGATCAGTAGCGCCGGATCCATCATCAACGCCCGTGCGATCGCGATGCGCTGGATCTGACCGCCCGACAACTGCGCCGGACGGTGCTCGGATCGGTTGGAGAGTCCGACCATGTCGAGCAGACGCATCGCGTCGGACTTGGCCTTCTTCATGGGGGTGCCGTCGAGCAGCTTGGGAACGGCGACGTTCTCCCATGCGGACATCGTCGGCAGCAGGTTGAAGAACTGGAAGACGAACCCCACCTGGTGGCGTCGAAAATCGGATTGAGCATTGTCGTCGAGGGTGGTGACCTCGACGTCGTCGAACCGGATGGAACCCGACGTGGGCGTGTCGAGTGCGCCGAGCATGTGCAGCAGCGTCGACTTGCCGGCACCGGACGGCGCGACGAGCGAGACGAACTGGCCACCCTCGATCGTGAGATCGATACCGTCCAACGCGCGTACCGGTTGCTCGCCGGTGGGGTACTCCTTGACCACACCGGACAGCTCGAGCTTCAACTTCGTCATCCAACAATCCCCTGCTCCTCGAATACTTCCGACGCTACCTGCCGTCGGGTCGAGAAACCGGTCGGAGTTCTCAGATCACGCTGCGCCGCGCGAGGATTCGAGGCGTCGGGCCACCAGGGCGGCCTGCAGGTGTCGGATACCCGAGGGACGGGTCGGGTCGAACCCGGTGAGCTGGGCGATCCGTTTGAGGCGGTAATCGACGGTGTTGGTGTGCAGGTGGAGCTGGCGTGCGGACCGCTGACGGTTCAGATCGTGGGAGATGTGGATCTCGAGGGTCTCGAGCAGCTCCGGCGACGAGTCGAGTGGCTCGAGGATCTGGGTCAGGTGGCGACGGCCGGGTCCCGGTCGCGTGAGCTGGTATTCGAGCACCAGGTCGTCCATGCGGTACAGCCCGGACGGACGGTGCAGCTGGTGCGCCAACGACAGCAGTTCGTGGACCTGATCGGCTGCGGTGGGGATGTCGGCGGTAGCGGCCTGCTCGGCGGTGACGGTGACGGGAACCTCGGCGGCGGTACCGATGCGGTGCACCAGGGCCTCGACCCACTCTTCGTCGTGAACACCCGGGATCAGCACGGTGCCGCCTTCGGTGCTCAGCAGAGACAGGGGAGTGCGACCGCAGATCGTGGCCAATTCGGCCTGAACGCGGCGCAGCTTTCGACGGGCGGCGACGGTCTTCTGGATGTTGGGGTCGTTCTCGTCGGGGTGCGGCGGCACCGAGATGGCGAGCACGAGGTAACTGTCGGCGAGCTCGATGCCGGACTGACGGGCCATCGACACCGCATTGTGGCCGCTGAGCAGCGAGGTCACCAGGGTGTGCGCTGCCGTGTGATGCTCACTGGCCACCGATTGGAGTTCCTCGACGTAGCTCTTGCTGGCCGCGATGGACACCTTCTCCGACAGCAGCACGAACATCCGCGCGGCCTCGATCAGCTGGGCGGCGTCGCCTTCACCTGCCCGCTTGGACACGAGATTCCAGCCGATCTGGATGCCCTCGTGGTAGACGCTGAGGACGGACTCGAGGGGCACACCCTCGCGCGCCCACTGACTGGCCTTGGCGCGTAGTTCGGCCAGGTCGGACTCCGCCGGAGCGCGTCTTTCGTCGAGCATCTGCACGGCGATACTGATGCACTTGACAGTGAATTCGGTGACGTCGCCGTGGAGCTGTTCGCCCGGCAACGACCCGCAGGGGGTGTTGGCGGCGAAGTGCCCCACGAGGAGCCGAGCCACCGCGCGGAAGTCGCGAAGAGGAGCCGACGCAGGCTGACCCGCGACCATGATTCCGAGGCTAGTCGAGTTGTGAACGGTCACAGATCAACCCTTCGTGTTGGATTCTTCAGGTCTCGAGAAAGCAAACTCACTCACGCGTATCGACGCGCTTCCACGGCTCAATGTATGCAATCCCCGACGAAACCGCGGCGTTTTCGTACTTCAAGTTTGTTTCTGGGCCTCTAACAGGATCGATCATAGGTTGTTATCAACGCGTGATCCACCATTTCGGCAAAACTCGTTGTGACCTATCTCGAGCGCGTGCCGTGGGCGCTTGCGACTTGCCCTAAACAATCGCCAAGCCGTCCCGACGGACGGGCCGCGCATCTACGTTGATCTCCGTCGGAGTGGGTGTGCGGGCGGCGAAGGGGTGGGTATGCGCAGTGACATCGGGCAGTTCGCGGTTCTGCGAGAACTGCTGCCGAGCATCGAGGCGAATCTCGTTCGTCATCGCGCCGAAGCCGTGCAGTGGGAACCGGCCGACTTCGTTCGGGCCGAGATGTACTGGGGTTCGCGTCCCTCCAGCCTGACCGAGGCCGCCAAAGCGGCATTGGTGACCACTCTGCTTGTCGAGCAGAACATTCCGCTGTACCGGCGCGACACCGCCGCCTCCGAGATCGGGGCCTGGCCGTCGTGGCTCACCGTATGGAGCGAAGAACGAACCAGGCATGCAGTGGCGGTCACCGACTACCTGGTCGCCACCCGCAGCGTCGATCCGATCGCCCTCGGTCGCGCCCGAGCGCAGTGCATGACGGTGGGTTTCGACGCCCCGATGAACGGAGCGCACCTGCTTCGGTCGCTCGCTCAGGTCGCCCTGGACGAGTCGGTTGCGAGCATGTGCCACCGCAACACCGCCGCGCAGTGCCACGATCCGGTGGCCGATCGCCTGCTCGGACGCATCGTCGCCGACCAGGACCTGCACGTCCGCTTCTTTTCCGACCTGGTCTCCGCAGCGCTCGAGGTTGCGCCGTCGCTCACCGTCACCGCGATCACCGAGGTCGTCATGAACTTCCAACTGCCGGGCAGCAACCTGCCGGGGTTCGCGCGCAGTGCGATGCTCATCTCGCGTGACGGAATCTACGATCTACGCCGCCACCTCGACGAGGTCCTGCGTCCTTTGCTGGCGCAGTGGCGCATCTTCGAGCGCACCGACCTCGGTGCCGGAGCCCGCAGTCGCGACCAACTGGCCGACCATCTCGATCATCTCGACGCGCAGGACACCGCTGTCGAGCTCAGCCGCACGCGAAGCCGAGAGTACGCAAACGCATTGCGCGCCAGCTGACACCACATACCCCGGGGGGTCCGTGGGACCGGCGCCTCTTCGATTCGATTCGAATCGAAGAGGCGCTTCGGCGGGGTCCATCGACTAGCCTGAACTCCTATTCGTCATACGCCCGAGGCCCCGGTTCTCGCGCAACGACCGGAGGCCCGAAACGTGACAGGCTCTCGACCGATCATCGTCGGCATCGACGGATCCGCTGCAGCGGACAAGGCCGTGATCTGGGCGGCGCTCTGTGCTCACCGACGCGATCGGCGATTGCACATCGTGACGGCCGTGGACATGCCGGGTGTGGTCGACCTGAGCGAATTCGCCGGAGAAGCAACCGAATTCGTGGCCACGGCCAAATCCAGATTGGTGGCGGCGGAAACTCTGGCGGCACTGGTGGTCGACGACCCGGCGTTCGAGGTGACCTCCAGTGCCGTCGAGGGCGGTGTGATGGACGTTCTCATCGGGGTCTCTGCTCAGGCCGAGCTCCTGGTGATCGGGGCGAGCGAAACCGGTGCTGTCACACTCTCGTTGGCTGCTCACAGCGTCTCTCCTGTCGCGGTGGTGCGAGGCCGTGACATCGACGGTCGGCCGGTCGCCGAGGGGCCGGTCGTCGTCGGTATCGACGGCTCGGAGGTCAACCAGGCTGCGGTCGAGTGGGCGTTCGTCGAAGCATCGGCCCGCGGAGCCGTGCTGATCGCGGTGCACGTGTGGTCGGATGTCGATCTGACCCAGTCGTTCGGCCGTGCACCCAAGGACTGGCAGGCCATCGCCGACGGTGAGGAGGCTCTGCTGGCGGAGAGCCTCGCCGGCTGGCAGGAGAGGTTCCCGGACGTCGAGGTGCAGCGCATCGTCGCTCAGGACCGTCCGGTGAGGATTCTGAGCGGACTGTCCGAAACCGGAGCGTTGATCGTGGTGGGCAATCGGGGGCGCGGTGGATTCGGTGGAATGCTCTTGGGCTCCACGAGTTTCGCGCTCGTCAACACCGCGGACTGCCCGGTGCTGGTCGTGCGGAAGTCCCCTACATAGCGACGGTCAGCAGAAAGCTCACGTCTTCGAGGGCCTCGACGCTGTGGCGGGCGTCGGGGATGACGAGAAGGTCGCCGGTCGAACCCTTCCAGGAGCGTTCACCGGAGATCAGTTCCAGCTTGCCGCTGAGCACCAGGACGGTCGACTCGCCGGACAGGTCGTGTTCGGCCAGTTTGTTACCGGCGGCCAGCGCCACGACCGTCTGCCGTAGGTGGCGTCGGTGACCGCCGTAGACCGTCTGCGAACTGCGGCCACTCGACGCGCCGACTGCAAGCTTGAGCTGTTGGCGGGCAAGGGCGGTGAGTGACTTCTTGTCCATGATCGTCAGTATGACGCACCACTCGCAGTCGCGACGGGGGAATCCTGAACGCGCTCAGGAAGGTTGGGTAGGCTTTCCGTACTCGACCCAGCGGAATCGGGTGCCGTCGACCCGGCTGCTCTGCCAGTCGCCTGCCCTGGCGACCCAGCCGTCGGGAATCTCCGGAGCACTCGTATCGCCCACGACGTCGAGATCGACCTCGGTCACCTCCAGGTGGGTCGCGATATCCATTGCACTGCGATAGATTTCGCCGCCCCCGATGACCCACACCGGGTCGGCGTCGGCGAGCGCGATCGCGTCGGCGACGCTGTGTGCCACCTCCGCGCCCTCGGCCGACCACGATGCGTTGCGCGTGACGACGATGTTCCGACGCCCGGGCAGCGGCCGGAACTTCGCGGGAAGTGAATCCCAGGTCTTGCGGCCCATGACGACGGCATGACCGCCCGTCACGGCGCGAAAGTGTGCCAGGTCCTCGGGAATGTGCCAGGGGATACCGCCCCCGTCCCCGATGGTTCCCGTGGTGCTCTGCGCCCAGATCGAGCCGACGAACGGAGCACTCACACCGCTACCGGGGCCTTGATCGCCGGGTGGTGCCGGTAGCCCACGATCTCGATGTCCTCGTAGGTGTAGTCGAAGATCGAATCCCGTTGCGCCAGTTTCAGAGTGGGGTAGGGGTATGCCTCGCGCGAGAGCTGCTCGGTGACCTGATCGCGGTGGTTGTCGTAGATGTGGCAATCGCCGCCGGTCCAGACGAACTCGCCGACCTCGAGACCGGTCTGCGCCGCCACCATGTGCGTGAGCAGCGCATAGCTCGCGATGTTGAACGGCACTCCGAGGAACATGTCCGCACTGCGCTGATACAGCTGGCACGAGAGCTTGCCGTCGGCCACGTAGAACTGGAAGAACGCGTGGCACGGCGGCAGCGCCATTCGCGGGATCTCGCCGACGTTCCAGGCCGAGACGATCATCCGCCGCGAATCCGGGTCGGTCTTCAAGGTCTCGATGACCTGGCTGATCTGGTCGATGTGCTCGCCCGACGGGGTGGGCCACGATCGCCACTGCACTCCGTAGACGGGGCCGAGCTCGCCGTCGGGAGCAGCCCACTCGTCCCAGATGCTCACGCCGTGTTCCTGCAGCCACGTGGCGTTCGAATCCCCACGCAGGAACCACAGCAACTCGTAGACGATGGATTTGAGATGGACCTTCTTGGTGGTGATCAGCGGGAAGCCCGCGGCCAGGTCGAAGCGCATCTGATGCCCGAACACGCTGGTGGTGCCGGTTCCGGTTCGGTCGGATTTCGCCGTCCCGGTATCGAGGATGTGGCGCAGCAGATCTTCGTACGGAGTCGGAACCATCACGACGGTCATCGTAGCTGCATACTGGGTACATGCCGGAATTACCCGAGGTGGAAGCCCTTGCCGGCTTTCTGCGCGAGCATGCCGTCGGTGCGGTGATCGGTCGCATCGACATCGCTGCACTGAGCGTTCTCAAGACGTTCGATCCGCCGATCACCGAGCTGCAGGGCAAGGACGTCACCGATGCCGCCCGCTTCGGGAAGCATTTGGCACTTCGCGCCGGTGACCTCTGGCTGATCACCCATCTCTCTCGCGGGGGATGGTTGCGGTGGGTGGACAATCCCAGCGTCGCACCGCCGAAGCCGGGCAAAGGACCCTTGGCGCTGCGGATCCATTTCTTCACCCCCGAGGGAGCGACGCCCGCCATCGATCTCACCGAGGCGGGTACCAAGAAGCGGCTGGCGGTGTGGGTGGTGCGCGACCCGCAACAGGTTGCGAGCATCGCCCGGCTCGGTCCGGACGCGCTGACGGTCACCGAGCTCGAATTCGCCGAGATCCTGGCAGGCACCACCGCGCGACTGAAGACCTCGTTGGTGGATCAGTCGCTGTTGGCAGGCATCGGCAATGCCTACTCGGACGAGATACTGCACGTGGCGAAGCTCTCGCCCTTCGCGTCGTCGAGCAAGCTCGATCCCGAATCCGTCGCGACGCTCTACGCGGCGATGCGATCGGTTCTGTCCGACGCGGTGACCCGCTCGGCCGGGCAGGATGCGGCGCGTCTGAAGGGGGAGAAGCGATCGGGGATGCGTGTACACGCCAGAACCGGACTTCCGTGCCCGGTGTGCGGCGACCCGGTACGTGAAGTCGCCTACGTCGATCGCTCTTTTCAGTACTGCGCGACGTGCCAGACGGCCGGCAAGATTCTCGCCGACCGTCGCATGTCGCGACTGCTCAAGTGACGGGTTCGAGCTTCTGGCTGTCGTAGCCCCGGTAGCCTTCCCATGCCTTGCGCCGGTCGCTCCGTGGGTCCTTCTGTACCCGGGTGCGGGTGTCGAAGATCAATGTCCGACGCGAGTCCTCGTCGTACGCCGGCCACGTGTCCAATGGTTTTCCGTTGGTGGCGAACGCAATCCAGTTCAACTGCACCTGCTCGGTGACCTCGGCGAAGGCCTTTCGTCCACCCGTGAGTGTGAGCGCCTTGCCGAAGAGGGTCTCGTTGATTCCGAACACGGCGAACAACTCGAATCCGTGGGTGGCGTCGAGGCCGAGCACCTTCATCGATCGCGGAGCGAAATCGAAGCGGTAGAAGTACGTGGGTGCGTGACGCGAATGTCCTTCGGCCACTTCGAGAGACGGCTTCCAGAAGGTGAAGTCGCCGCCGAAGTCGATGGCCGACCGCTCACTGGGGTAGCCGCGATAGCCTGCGGTGACCACGGCCTCGGCGTCGGGATCGGTGAGCGAGAACAGCTTGCCGATGCGTTCGGGGTTGGTGGGCAGTGCGTCGAGGAACTTCGGAAACAGTGTTCCCTCACGGGCATTGGTGCCGATGATCAGCGGGACGCGGTGCGCGGTGCCCTTCGCGTAGGCCTCCACCGGGCTGACCGGCAGGAAGTCGCCGTCGATCACGGGTCCGAACGGAAGCAGGCCGGGAGTGCGGTGCAGGGTGGTCAGGCCCAGCTTGGTGCCGGCCCGCCCGAGCCGTAGTACCTCGGCGTTCTCCAGGGTCTCGGCCGCGTTCTCCGCGGTGCCGCCCAGGTAGCCCACGTACTCGCGCGCCCATTGATCGGCACGCTCCTTGGTGGCCGTCATGCCGGGAGCAGAGCTCTCGGAAATGGCCTGTGCGAAAAGGCCTTTCGCGGCGGGAACCGTCATGAGTGTGGTGACCGCATTGCCGCCCGCGGATTCGCCGAAGATGGTGACGTTGCTCGGATCGCCGCCGAAGTTCGCGATGTTGCGCTGCACCCATTCCAGCGCCGCGACCTGATCCCGCAGGCCCAGGTTGGAGTCGAACGGCCGCTCGGGAGTGGAGAACTGGGACATGTCCAGGTAACCCAGTGCGCCGAGTCGGTAGTTGACCGAGACGTAGATGATTCCGTCGCCGTCCTTCAGTGAGCGGCGCACCAGCGAGCCGCCGCCGTACAGCGGGGTCGCCGAGGTGCCGAGCGTGTAGGCACCACCGTGGATGAACACCATGACCGGGCGCGGGTTCTTGCTCGGTGCGCTCGGGGCCAACACGTTGAGCGTCAGGCAGTCCTCGCTCGACGGCTGGTACTTGCCGACGGCGAGCATCGTGCCGCGCTTGTGCTGAATGGAGGCGTTGCCCCATTCGGTGGCGTCGCGCACGCCCGACCACGGTTGGGTCGGTTGCGGCGCTCGGAAACGAAGCGGTCCGACGGGCGGGGCGGCGTACGGGATGCCGCGCCAGGTGGTCAGGTCGCCCACCGGCTTGCCCTCGATGATGCCGTCGGAGGTGGTCACGCGTGTCGTCACAGCCATGTCGCGAGTGTACTGATCAGTTCTTACCCGCGGGTAAGAACGGATGGAGATCGGTACCGGGCAGACTCGAGGGCATGCTTTTCGAGTATCGCGCCGAGATCGTGCAGTTGCTGCGCTCGCCCACACACGCCTACTTCGGTAGATCCAAGGACGGCCCGGCCAAGTCGGCGACGGACCTGCCGACCAGCGTCGAGATCGTGGCGCACAAAGGCATTCGTGGAGATCGGTTCTTCGGCGTGAAGGCACACACCGAGGCGGCGGTGAGCTTTCTGGCCGTCGAGGCCTGGGAGGCCGTCGGCGACGTACTCGGGGTCGATGTGCCCGATCCGTCCGTGGCCAGGCGAAACGTCGTCGTACGCGGGCTGGAACTCGACCCGTTGCGAGGGCTGGAATTCGAGCTCGATTCCGGTGACGGCTGGATTCGGTTCCGTGGTGGCCGGCCGGCCCATCCGTGCGCGTGGATGGACCGGATGGTGGTGGACGGTGCACGTAAGGCGCTGATCGGTCGCGGCGGACTGCGTGTCGAGCCGCTGTCCGACGGCATCCTGCGGGTCGGGGAACTGCTGGTCCGCTCGCCCGTCGAACTCGATCCCTCTCGGGCCGCGCTCTCGATAAGGCGCGCTCAGCCAATCTGACCTGGCTCTCGGCGGACCTTCGTGGTTCCGTGCTGCCCAGGCCCTTGCTCACGAAGTAAATCTGTGCCCATAATGTGGGTATTGGTGTGATGGATCACATCGAGCCGCATGCGATGGCAGCGGTCACTCTTTTTCAGCGGGAAGAATTGCCGATGTCCGATATGTGGATCGTGATCAACACCGTCGTCGCCGTCCTGGCGGTGGTGGTCTTCATCGTTCGTTTTCACTTCAACCCGGTGATCTCGCTGGTGCTCGGGGCCGCGTACCTGGGACTGGCGACGAAGCTCGGAGTCGGCACCACCGTCGACACCATCACCGGCGGCTTCGGCGAGATCATGGCCGAGGTGGGCCTGCTCATCGCCTTCGGCGTTCTGATGGGTTCGGTACTGCAGGAGATGAATGCCATCCAGCGACTCGTCGGCACGTTGCTGCGAACATTCGGACCCAAGCGGCTGCCGTACGCACTCTCGCTGACCATCGCGACCCTGCTGCAGTCCATCTTCCTCGACGTGCTGCTCGTGATCTCCGCTCCGCTCGCCCGCAACCTCGCCCCGAAGATCGGCAAGTACGGCACAGCGCGAATGGCCACGGCGCTGGCGATCGCGCTCGAATGCGGCATTGTGTTCATGGTCCCCGGTGTCGCGACGCTCGCACTGGCCGGACTGCTCGGCGTGCCGCTGGGCAAGATGATGATCTACGGACTGATCCTGATCGTTCCGGTCGTCGTGCTGTCGGTGGCCGTCATGTCGTTCGTCTTTCGGCACGGCTGGTGGAACGAGGAGAAGGACGAGCAGCAGATCGTCGTGGTCCCAGAGCCTGTGGTCCCGGAGCCTGCCGATTCCGGCGACGAGCCTCTCGAAACCGGAGGTGGCGTAGCCCAGAAGGTGCGCACCGAGAAGCAGACGTCGCTGCTGGTGTTGCTCTCGCCGCTGCTGCTCGCGCTCGTCCTCATTGCCATCGGAGCCGTACTCGAAGTCGCCGAGATCTCGATTCCCGTCGTCGAGTTCATTGCCAGCCCGGTCATCGCGCTGCTGATCGGCTTGGTGGGAACGTGCCTCATCGGTCGCTACCACGTCGGACAGGCTCGGGTGGAGAAGGCTCTCGCCCGTGGCTTCGCGGAGAGCGGTCAGATACTGATCCTCACCGGCGTCGGTGGATCGCTCGCGGCCGTCATCAACGAGGCGGGTCTCGGCGACATCCTCGGCCAATACTTCACGGCGAGCACCGCAGCGCCGCTCCTGATGGTGTGGGTCATCGCGGCCGCATTGCACATCGCCGTGGGATCGGTGACGATCTCCGCCATCACCTCGGCCGGCATTCTCGCCCCGGTCGCTCCGCTGATCGGTCTCGACCCGGTGTTCATCGCACTCGCCGCCGGTGCCGGATCGTTGTTCGCCGTCCACGTCACCAGCAACACCTTCTGGCTCCTGCAGTCCTTGATGGGCCAGTCGACCCGAGGCACACTCAAGACGTGCTCGGTGGGCGTCTCGGTGGCATCGGTCATCGCCATCGCGTTGATCGTGCCGATGAGCTGGATCCTGTGAGCCCTGATTCCATGAGCCCTGATTCCGGGAGTATCGAAAGGAACACGATGGCATTGCCGCTCAGCGGAGTTCGAGTTCTCGAACTCGGCAACTACATAGCCGCCCCTACTGCGGCGCGCATGCTCGCCGATTTCGGTGCCGAGGTCATCAAGGTCGAACGGCCGGGAACCGGCGACGAACTACGCAACTGGCGGCTCTACTCCGGCACCACGTCGATGCTCTATCGCACGATCAACCGCAACAAGAAATCGATCGTGCTGGACCTGCGTACCGAACAGGGCCGCAAGGACGTCGTCGACCTCGCAGCGAAATGCGACATCGTGCTCGAGAACTTCCGGCCGGGCACGCTGGAGAAATGGGGTATCTCGCCGGAAGTGCTCAGCGCAGCCAACCCCGAATTGATCATCACGCGCATCTCGGCCTTCGGCCAGACGGGCCCCATGTCGCAGCGACCCGGATTCGCCGCTGTCGCAGAGGCGTACGGCGGCTTTCGCAATCTCGTGGGTGACCCGGATCGGCCACCCGTCCGGGTCGGGGTCTCGATCGGGGACTCCATCGCCGGGCTGTACGCGGCGTTCGGATGCGTCATGGCCCTGTTCCAACGGCAGACCCAGCGCGCGGCGCAGGCCTCGGACGGGCAGTCTCCGCTGTCGCTGGCACAGCGTTCCATCGATGTGGCGCTGAACGAATCGATTCTGTCGATGATGGAATCGCTGATTCCGGACTACCTCGCCTACGGTGTCGAACGCGAGCGCACGGGCGGCCGAATGGAAGGCATCGCACCCTCGAACGCGTACCCGTGCAACGACGGACACTCGATCATCATCGCCGGCAACGGCGATGCGATCTTCCAGCGCTACATGGAGACCATCGATCGTCCCGATCTGGGAGCCGACCCGGACCTGGCGTCCAACGCCGGTCGGTGGCGTCGACGCGACGAGTTGGACGCCGCGATCTCGGCGTGGACCGGGTTGCACTCGCGCGAGCAGGCGTTGAAGATTCTCGACGCCGCCGGGGTGCCGTCGGGTCCGATCTACACCGCGGCGGACATCGTCGCCGACGAACAGTACGCCGCCCGCAACATGATTCAGCACTTCTCGGTCGACACCGGAGGTGACGAGCCCACCGACGTCGGATTCGTCGGCGTCGTCCCGGTGATCGGTGACGCGTCCCTGCCGATTCGTTCGGTCGGACCGGATCTGGGCGAACACACCAGGGAAGTACTGTCGACTCTGCTCGGCCGCACCGACGAAGAGATGAGCCTCTAGATGTACCGATTCGCTCCCGCCGCAGAGCTTCGCGACGTCACGATGCGCGACGGTCTGCAGCTCACCGGCAAGATGCTCGCCACCGAACGAAAGCTCGAGATCATCAGAGCGCTCATCGAACTCGGCGTGCCCTCGCTCGAGATCGGCTCGATGGCTCGGGGTGACAAGGTGCCGCCGATGGCCAACACGCTCGAGGTGATCGGTGAGCTCACCGCCGCCGAACTCGCTCGATGCTGGGTGTGGGTCGCCACTCCACGTCACATCGAAAAGGCCGCTGCCGCCGGAGCCCGCAACTTCCAGTACTGCTTCTCCGCCTCGGACTCGCACAATCAGGCCAACATCGGCCGTACCACCGAGGTGTCCCTGGCTGCGATGCCCGACGCCGTCGACATCACTCGATCGGTCGGCGGTGAGATAGAGCTCTGCATCGCGACCTCCTTCACCTGCCCCTTCGAGGGGCAGGTGCCGCCGGACCGGGTCATCGAGATCGCCAACGACGAACGAGCAACCGGTGCAACGGATATCGTCATCTGTGACACCCTCGGGCAGGCGGTACCGGTACAGGTACAGTCGCTGATCTCGCGGGTCCGCGAGGAAACCCCCGACCGCAGAGTGGTGTTCCACGGACACGACACCTGGGGCCTGGGCGTCGCGAACACCCTCGCGGCGATCTCGGCCGGTGCCACGATGATCGACGGTTCACTGGGCGGACTGGGCGGATGCCCCTTCGCTCCTGGCGCCAGCGGTAACACCTCGTCGGAGGACATTCTCTTCGCGACACGGCCGGACTGGTTCGAGCCGGCGACGCTGGCGTCCATGGCGTCCCTCTCGGAGGGGCTGCTCGCCGAGCTGGACGAGCCCATGCGATCGAAGGCCGTTCAGGGTGTCCGGTCCGAGGCGCGCGCCTTCGAGTGGGTCGCATGAGCCGCATCCTCGTCACCACCGAGATCCCGGCACCGGGGATGGACATTCTGCGGGCGGCAGGGGACGTGGACCTGAGGGCGGTCGATCACGAGCAACTCGTCGCCGCCTGCTCCTCCGGTGAATACTCGGTCGTGGTGTCCCAGTTACGTGATCGGTTCGATGCGGAGTTGCTGGAGACGGCGTCGATCGTCGGGATCTCCAACTACGCCGTCGGATTCGACAACATCGACATCGCCGCCGCGACGCAGCGCGGGATCACCGTCGCCAACACCCCAGGGGTTCTGACGAACTCGACCGCCGACATCGCGATGCTGTTGATACTGTCCACTGCTCGCCGCGCCGTGGAGGCCGATGCATTCGTCCGTTCCGGCTCGTTCACCGGGTGGGAGCCGGAACTGCTTCTCGGCAGCGATGTCTCGGATCGAGTACTGGGACTGGCCGGCTTCGGCCGCATTGCCCGCGCCACCGCTCGCCGGGCATTGGGGTTCGGCATGACGGTGAAGTTCTGTCCGCGTCCCCCCGGTGATCGAGAGGTCTCCGACGACGAGCTCGGTGAGTTCGCGGGTCGCGTCGAGCATGCGTCGTGGGACGAGATCGTCACGACCAGCGATTTTCTGTCCCTGCACGTTCCGCTGTCGGACTCCACCCACCATCTGGTGGACGCCGAAGTGCTCGGGGCGATGAAGCCGTCGGCGATCGTGATCAACACCGCGCGAGGACCGGTGATCGACGAGGCCGCTCTGGTGACCGCGCTCCGCGAGGGGACCGTTGCCGCAGCAGGATTGGACGTCTACGAGCGCGAGCCGGCCCTCGAACCCGGCCTGGCCGATCTGCCCAACACGGTATTGCTCCCACATGTGGGGAGCGCGACGGTGTCGGTGCGTTCGGAGATGGCCCGGCTGTGCGCCACCAACGCAGCTGCGATGGTCGGCGGTTCGATACCTGCGCATCCGGTGAATCCCGACGCCTGGTCTCACGCAGGGTAGCGGCCGCCGAGGGTCCTCGTGATCTGCTCGGCGTGGGAGATCAGCAGATCCACCCAGTCCTCGCACTGCGACTGCGGCATGCGCAGTGTCGGTCCGCTGATGGTGACGGCACCGACGATGTCCGCGGCCGAATCGAACACCGGTGCGGACAGTCCCGACGCTCCGGTCTCGCGCTCGCCGGTGGTGATCGCATAACCGTCGGCTCTGGTCTGCGCCAACAGGGTTCGCATCGTCTCGGCTTCGGTCACCGTCTGCTCGGTCATCGATTCGAGTTCACGGGACAGGACACGCTCTGCCAGGTCGTCGTCCCAGGCCAGCAGGACGCGGCTGGCCGATCCTGCGCTGAGCGGGATCACCTTGCCGACGTACATGTCCCGGCGCAAGGCGTGGCGGGTCTCGGCGATGGCGACGCACACGCGGTAGTTCTGTTCCGGCCGAAAGAAACACGCGGTCTCGGTCGTCAGATCGCGCATGTTCTTGAGCACGGGGTTGACGACCGACAGCACGTCGAGGTCCTTGGTCGCCGTCGCTGCCCAGTAGGCCATCCGCACTCCGATACGGATCCGATCGCCGCCCCGGTCCAGAAATCCTTGCTGCACAAGGTTGGTGACGAGACGCTGCACCGTCGAGGTGGGCAGGCCGGTGGTCTGTTGGATCTCACCGAGCGTCATCGAAGGGCGGTCGAACGAGAAGGCGTCGAGAATCTCGGTGATCTTGCCCAGCACGAGAAGCGGTTGCTGCTTCGACGCGCTCTCGGTACTCACCCGACCAATCTACTCGTCAGACACGGCCGAGGAGGCGGTTGATCGGCGCTGTCAGGAACAGGAGGAGCAGCGACCACAGGCCCAGCGGTGTGAACGCCAGTCCCAGAGCGGCCAGGATGAGAACCGAGGTGATCGCGCCGTTGCGCACGCCGCCGTGACGCGGTGCGTCGTCGGCGACGATGTTCGGATGCCGGGAGACGATCACGTCGGCCGCGAACATCGAGACGACCGACACCGCGATGGTCGCGACGTACAACGGCACCGCACTGGCGTCGTACCCGCTCTTCTCGGCGATCAACTTGGTGGGGAACGGCAGGAACACGATCGAGAGCAACCAGACGAAGTTCACCCACATCAAACCCTTGGTGTAGCCGACCAGGGCACGGAACACGCGATGATGGCTCAGCCACTGCGAGAAGATGACCAGAAAGCTGAGCACGAATGCGAACAGCTCGACACCGCGGTCACGCAGAATATCGACGAATTGTGCGCTTTCGTCCGGTTCGGCCAGTTCCACCAACGGCAGAATGAGCAGTGTCGCGGCAATCGCGACCACGGCGTCGCTGAAGTTGACGAGTCTGTCGAATCCACGTTCGTATTCCATGTCAGCATTGTGCACTTCGGACGAGTAGCGTCCGAACGATGTCCGATCGACGTACTCTCACCACCGGCCGAGTGGTATTTCTCGTGGTTGCTGCGGCGGCCCCGATGGCGGCCATGATCGGCAACGTGCCGCTGGCCCTCATACGCGGCAACGGTGCCGGTCTGCCTGCGGCCTACGCGATCAGTGCCGTTGTGCTGCTGTGCTTCTCGGTGGGTTTCGCGGCGATCAGTCAGCAGGTGTACAGCACCGGAGCCTTCTACACCTACATCGGTCTCGCACTGGGGAAGCCGCCGGGAGTTGCTGCCGCGTATGTCGCAGTTGTCGCGTATACCTCGCTCGCATGTGGACTTTCGGGTGCGTTCGGATATTTCACTCACCTGGTGTTCGCCGATTCCGGTATCGACATTCCGTGGTACGTCTTCACGGCGGTCGCTGTCGTGATTGTCGCTTTCCTGGGTTTCAGGAATGCCGATCTTTCCGCGAAGGTGTTGGGAACGCTGATGGTTCTCGAATTCGCTTTTCTGACGGTGTTCAACGTCCTGGTGGTGGGTGAGAAGGGAACCGCGGCGATACCACTGGAATCGTTCAGTCCCACGCAGGTGTTTTCCGGATCGCTGGGGATAGCGATGATGTTCGCCTTCTCGAGTTTCATCGGTTTCGAGTCGGCCGCCCTCTACGGAGAGGAAACCAAGGACCCCAGACGCAGCATCCCACGCGCGACGTTCATCGCGGTGTCGCTCATCGCGGTCTTCTATGTGCTGACGAGTTGGATCATCGTCGGGGCCGCGGGCGGAGTCGATGCGCCGGTGCTGGCGCAGAGCGAACTGGGCAATCTTCTGTTCACGCTGGCGCAGCAGTACGGAGGAACGGTGCTGTACGACGGTACGGCAGTATTGTTGTGCACCAGCGTGCTCGCGTCGTATCTCGCCGTACACAACGCAGCGAGCCGATATCTGTTCGCCCTCGGGCGTGAGCACGTACTTCCGGCGCGGTTGGGCCGAATTCACCCGCATCACTCGAGCCCGCACATCGGCAGCATCACCGCCTCACTGGTGGCTGCCGTGGCGCTGGCGGTGTTCGCGGTGACCGGTGCCGACCCGTACCTGATCTACGCCGCCGGGGCCATCGGACTCGGAACTCTGGGGGTGATCGCCCTGCAGGCCGCCGCAGCGCTGTCGGTGGTGGTGTTCTTCATCGGCCACCCCGACCGTTCCGTGTGGCGCACCGCTGTCGCCCCCGGCATCGGCTTCGTCGGTTTCATGACCGGATTGATCCTCGCCGGAACGCATTACAGCGTTCTCACCGGTTCCGATTCTGCGGTCGTCAATGCGATACCCGTGGTGTTGATACTCGCCGCGATCCTCGGTGTCCTGGTGGCTCTGCGCATCAGGAAAGCGGACCCGAAGACCTACGAGGGAATCGCCGCGGCCTACATGCGTCAGTGATCGGCTGTTCTGCGAGCCTCGAGGAGTCTGAGCCAGATTTCGCTGACCGTCGGGTACGACGGCACCGCATGCCACAGGTCGTCGATCGAAACCTTGCCGACCACAGCCACAGTGGCTGCGTGGACCAGCTCGGCGACTCCCGGACCGACGAAGGTTGCGCCGACTATCGTGTCGGCGGCGCGGTCGATCACCAGCTGCGCCCGTCCCGAGTAATCGTCCTGCTGCAGAGACGAACCCGCGACGGCGATGTCCTGCGCGACGATCTCGACGTCGATGCCCGCCTCCCTGGCCTTGGCCTCGGTCAGCCCGACGGAGGCCACCTCGAGTGGAGTGAACACCACCTGGGGAATTCGACCGTGATCTGCGGTCGCACGGAATCTCTTGCTGTCCAGGGGCTTTCCCTCGGCCCTGGCGGCGATGACGTCGCCGGCCACGCGGCCCTGGTACTTGCCCATGTGCGTCAGCGGGGCTCGTCCGTTGACGTCGCCCACCGCGTAGAGCCACTCGTGGCCGGGAACGTTCAGGTGATCGTCGACATCGATGTAGCGCCCCTCCTCGAGTCCGAGGCTCGACAACCCGAGGTCCGCACTCGCCGGGTTACGTCCCGCGGCGACGAGAATCTCGTCGACCGTGATCTCGCTGCCGTCGACGACGAGACCGACCGGGCCACCGTGAATTCGACCGATGCCGGTGTCGGCGGGGTTCTCTCGTGACACGGACTCGAGGGTGGCGTCGAGCATGATGGTGGCACCTCGCGCCGTCAGCGCGTTCGCGACGAGTTCGCCTGCGAACGGTTCGGAAGCGGCGAGCAGCGACGAGCCGCGCTCGATCATCGTGACCTTCGCTCCGAGCGAGAGCAACCAGGTGGCCGCTTCCGTCGCGACGACGCCACCGCCGATGACGGCGATGTGGCCGGGGGTCTCGTGAATGTTGGTGGCATCGCGGGAGATCCACGGCCGGGCGTCGCGCAGCCCCGGTGTGTTCGGTACCGATGCAGTGGTTCCGGTGGCGAGGACGACGGCGTGCCGGGCGGTGAGCGTGCGCCCGTCGACCTCGACGGTTCTGTCCCCGGTCAGGCGTCCGTGACCGCGCACGACGGAGATCCCTGCTTTCTCCGCCCACGTCATCTGCGACGAATCGTCGAGGCCGTGGGTGAAGGATTCGCGTCGGGCCAGGACGGCGTCGGCATCGAGGGGCTGATCGCCGACCAGTTCCTTGACCCCCGGCATGTTTCGTGCGGTGTCGAGAACCTCGCTGGGGCGCAGCAGCGCCTTGCTCGGCATACACGCCCAGTACGAGCATTCGCCGCCGAGCAGTTCGTGCTCGACGATCACGACCGTGCGGTCGCTGCCCTGTGTCGCATACTGAGCGGCGTTCTCGCCGACCGGGCCACCGCCGATGACGATGACATCGAATTCCGAGCTTTCTGAGGCCATTGCTCCACAGTGACATAGGCTCGCCGCTTATGGCGACCACTCGGAACAAGATTCTGATCACCGGAGCGAGCTCGGGGCTCGGCGAGGAAATGGCGCGACGGTTCGCAGGCATGGGCCGGGATCTGGCGCTCTGCGCCCGGCGGGTCGAGCGGCTGGACGACCTTCGTGCGGAGCTGATGCACCACAACCCGAACATCACCGTGGTGGTCCGAGCACTCGACGTCACCGATCACGACGCGGTGGGTGAGGTGTTCGGAAAACTGCGAGACGAATTGGGCGGCCTCGATCGAGTGATCGTCAATGCCGGTCTCGGCAAGGGCGCGAAGATCGGAACCGGCCGCGCCGACGCCAACCTGCAGACCGCGCACACGAACTTCATCGGAGCGCTGTCGCAGGCCGAGGCCGCACTGTCGATCTTTCGTGAGCAGAAACGCGGGCACCTGGTGTTCGTCTCGTCCATCAGCGCCGACCGGGGACTGCCGGGGGCCAAGGCGACCTACTCGGCCAGCAAAGCGGCAGTGGCGTCGTTGGGTGAATCGTTGGCCACGGAACTGTCGCGAACCGACATCACCGTCACCACCCTGCTACCCGGGTTCATCGCCACCGACATGTCCGCCAATGCGGGCGACAGTGCCGCTCTCACAGCCACTCTGGACGAGGGGGTGTCGGCGATGGTCGACGCCATCGAGAGCGAGACCCGCCGCGCCGCGCTACCCGGACTCAAGTGGCGGGGCATCGACGCGGCGCTGAGGTTCCTGCCGAATGTGCTGACGGATCGACTGGTGTAGCTCCAGGGCCGGGGTTACTGCAGGTACCCCTCGACCTGGTCGATGCTGTTGGCGGTTGCGGTGTCGGGGTTCTGGCCTGCGTCGATGCGCGCCCGGCGCTGGCGGAGCAGGTCCCAGCACTGGTCGAGGGCGTGCTCGAGGGATGCCAGTTGAGCCTTCTCGGTGTCCGGGTCGATATCGCCCGACTGGGTCTCGGTGCGAAGTTTGTGCTCGGTGGCGATGAGCTGCTGGATCTTGGTGTGGATATCGTGCTCGTTCATGGCGACAACGCTAGACCTACCAGGGTTCGGCGGCCAGGTTCCGTGTCGCCAGGGCTCGATGTACGGCCGCGGTGAGCTCGGCGGTCGATCCCGCCAGGGCGTTGTCGGTGCACACGAGCGAGAGTGTGTAGTTGCCGTCCAGTCGGGAGAGGTAGGTCGACATCCTGATCGTCGACAGCGCGCCCGACGGGTTCGGATGAATCGCGCGGGTCGCGAGTCCGCACGATCGGTGGGAGCCGAGTGCGGTGATGCCGTCGGGAATGTCGCCGATGTTGGAGCACAACACTTCTCCGCGGCCCGGGGTCGACGTCAGCTTCGCGGCGAGACGGTGGGGGAGCAGCTGGACGATCTCGGGTGGATAGCCTGCCGGGGCCCCGACAGGTTTGCCGAACGCCGCCTTGCACGCTGCTCGGATGGCCGCGGGCGAGTCGTCTCCACGGACGGCGACGGTGGCCATGCCGATGGCGTTGGCATCACCGGACCCGGTGCGAAAAGGAATGTCGACGGTCACCGCGGGTGACCCGAGTTCGCTCATCGTGGCGGCGACGATGGAGACGAACAGCGAATTGGCCGATCCACCGACGCGTCGCGCCGTCGAATCCCATTCCGCAGCATCGATATCCACGATCACCGACTGCATCCCGTGTGCGTGGTGTGGCGCGATACCGCCGGGGTCGCCGGTGGTGAACGCCCGCAGTTCGGCGCGGGCCTTCCTGCTGACCCACAATCTGGCCGTCGCCGCGATGGATCGCAGGGCAACGGTGACGATCATCGAGATCGCGTCCTTCACATCCGAGCCCGGATGCAGCGCAGGCGCGGGTGCCGATCCGGAAAAGGCGCGAGCGGCAGAGTCGATCAGTTCCCTGGCATCGGCCAGCGCGTGCGAACACACCAGAGACAGCACGGTGCCGCCGTGTGCAACGGGCGCGGCCGTCAACCGCCAGCCGGGCCCGTACTGCGGGTCGAGTCGAACGTCTGCCTGCGTATCGGCCCATCCGATGATGTCGTCGACCGGGTCGGTGGCGTAGACGAGCGGAAGCGTCGCGGACGAGATGTCCCATCGAAGCCGTGCTCCGGGTATGCGGGGCTTGCCGACTCGACGGCCGAGCTGCCCGACGGCCAGCTCGTCGTGGATCCGGTCGAGTTCTGCTCGGCTCACCGTCTCGGTGGTGCGCCAGATACCTTGGAGGGCAATGGGAATTCCGTAGCCGCGGTGGGTCCGGAGAAAGATCTCGTCGATCACCGACAGGCGGGTGGATTTCACGGGCTCGCGGTGCCGTGTCGTCCCGCCCCCGAAGCGAACCTGCTCGCGCCGCTGAGCGCGTCGGCGTTGATCGAGATGGCACCGTGTCGGAATTCGTTCCGCAAGGCGGTCTCCTCGTCGAGACCGTCCTGTTCGAGCAGGGACAGTCGATCCTCTCGCATGCACGTCTGCGGCAGCAGGGCGAGTTGAGCAGCCAACGCCTCCGCTTCCGACCGGGCTCGACCCACCGGAACCCTTCTGGTGATCAGACCGATGTTCAACGCTTCCTCGGAGTCGACAGCGCGACCGGTGAGGATCATGTCCATCGCTCGGCCCGTGCCCACGATGCGCGGCAATCGCACTGTGCCGCCGTCGATCAACGGAACTCCCCAGCGTCGGCAGAAGACGCCGAACGTGGCGTCGTCCTCGGCGATGCGGAGGTCGCACCACAGCGCGAGTTCCAGTCCGCCCGCGACGGCGTATCCCGACACGGCGGCGATGACGGGCTTGGACAACCGCATTCGCGTCGGGCCCATCGGGCCGTCCCCGTGTTCGGTCGCGTGATTCGAGCGTGGAGTGCCCAGTGCTTTCAGGTCGGCTCCCGAGCAGAACGTGCCGCCCTCGCCCCACAGCACTGCCACCGAGGCTGATTCGTCGGCGTCGAACTCCTCGAACGCCTGGATCAACTCCTGGGCGGTGGGGCCGTCGACGGCATTGCGTGCCTCGGGGCGCGACAGGACGATGGTGGTGACGGGGCCTGATCGCTCGATCCGTACCGACATGTCAGTGAACGTTACTCGAGTTCTCTTGCGTGAAGCAATGAATCAGTGCTTCAATCCTTGCGTGCCGTATCGACGAACCCCAGCAGTGCAGGCCAGGCTCGACGCCGGTCGCGACAAGCTCTTCGCCGCCGCCATCGAGATCCTCTCGACGCAGGGATATGCAGGCCTGTCGGTGGCCTCGGTCGCCGCGGCAGCAGGAGTGTCCTCGGGCAGCGTCTACACCCATTTCGAGGGGAAAGCAGATCTGGTGGTCGCGATCTTTCGCGAGGTCTGCAGTCGGGAGGTCGCCGCGGTGGTCACCGCGTGCGAGCACGGCAGCGCCGTCGAGCGAGTGACCGCAGTGGTGCAGACATTCGCCGGACGCGCCCTGAAGAACCGGACGATGGCGTACGCCCTGCTGGCCGAACCGGTCGACCCGGCCGTGGACGCCGAGCGTCTGGTGTTCCGGCAGAAGTTCACCGACGCCTTCGCCGACGCGATCGTGGCGGGCATCGACGCCGGAGAGATCCCCGAGCAGGACGCGGCCATCTCGGCAGCAGCGCTGGTCGGTGCCGTCGGCGAAGTGATGGTCGGCCCGTTGTCCTCGCACGAATCGGTGGATCCAGTACCCAGTCTCGTTGCATTGTCGTTGCGCGCGTTAGGAGTTCGAGATGGACACGTATGAGGTATTCAACCAGGCCATCGACCTGACGCCCTACGACACCTCCGCGGACCCGTCGTTGCTCGACGGCGTGACGAGGGCAGGCGCAGGCTGGGCACTCGACGAGGTCGGCCGGCTCGGGGCGCTCGCCGGTGGTGTGCAAGCCCAGGAGTGGGGCAGGCTCGCCAACGAGAACCCGCCGGTGCTGAGAACCCACGATCGCTACGGGCACCGAATCGACGAGGTCGAATTCCACCCGCACTGGCACGATCTGATGACCGTTGCCGTCGAGCACGGACTGCACGCCACCCCATGGACCGACGACCGCGTCGGTGCACACGTCGCCCGTGCCGCCAAGTTCTACGTCTGGGGCCAGGCCGAGGCCGGGCACATGTGCCCCATTTCGATGACCTACGCCGTCGTTCCGGCGTTGCGGCACAACCCCTCTCTGGCTGCACAGTACGAGCCGCTGCTGGCGTCGCGGGAATACGACTTCGGTCTGCGCGAACCGTCTGGCAAACGCGGCTTGATCGCCGGTATGTCGATGACGGAGAAGCAGGGCGGCTCGGACGTTCGCGCGAACACCACCACGGCCACCCCGTCGTCGGACGGCACCTATTCGATCGTCGGCCACAAGTGGTTCACGTCGGCACCGATGTCGGACATGTTCCTCACCCTCGCGCAGGCACCCGGCGGACTCTCGTGCTTCATGCTGCCGCGCGTACTGCCCGACGGCACCCGCAACCGAATGATGCTGCAGCGCTTGAAGGACAAGCTGGGCAACAAGTCGAACGCATCCGGGGAGCTCGAATACCACGGGGCCACCGGCTGGCTCGTCGGCGAAGAGGGGCGCGGGGTCCGCACCATCATCGAGATGGTCAACATGACCAGGTTGGACTGCGTCATCGGGTCGGCGGCCGGAATTCGCAACGCCACGGTGCGCGCAGTTCATCACGCGCGTCATCGGGCTGCGTTCGGGGCCGCACTGGTCGATCAGCCGCTGATGCGAAACGTCCTGGCGGACCTGACCGTCGAATCCGAGGCCGCCACCGCCGCCATGATCCGCCTGGCTCAGGCCACCGACGGCTCGGCCCGCGGCGACGAGCGGGAGAGCGCACTGCGCCGAATCGCGTTGGCCGTCACCAAGTACTGGGTGTGCAAACGAGCTCCCGCCCACGCCGCCGAGGCCCTCGAATGTCTCGGTGGCAACGGCTACGTCGAGGAATCGGGAATGCCTCGGCTGTTCCGCGAATCGCCGCTGATGTCGATCTGGGAAGGATCGGGCAACGTCGCCGCACTCGATTCCCTGCGGGCACTGGCCCGTCAACCCGACAGTGTCGAGGCGTTCTTCGGTGAGATCGGCCAGGCGGCGGGCGCGGATTCTCGCCTGGACGACGCCATCGCGCGGGTCGGCAAGGAACTCTCCGACACCTCCGACATGGAATACCGGGCCCGCCGAGTCGTCGAACTGATGGCACTGACCTTTCAGGGCGCGCAACTGGTGATGTACGGGGATTCCGCTGTCGCCGATGCCTTCTGCGCCAGTCGACTCGACCGAGACTGGGGCATCGCCTTCGGCACCCTGCCGACGGGAGTCGATACGGCGGCGGTCTTGGCTCGGGTGTGATGCTGGGGATTCACGCCCCTCGTGGGAATTCGCACCGCCTGTAGGGTGCGCATATTCCAACGAGCGCCGTAGCCGCGGGGAGGGGGAGTTCGGCGTACCGTCCACTCGGCGGGCCGAGGAGCAACGCACGCCGATAGGCAGCATGGAGCCTGTCGATGATGACATGCGGAGTCGACAAGTCCCGCCAGTCGAATCTGAAGACGGTCCTGCCCTGCTCGGCGAGCCGGTTGTGGCGATTCTTCTCTGCGATGATTGCTTGCCGTGGCTGCGGACCGTACTTGTTTTCCCCGTCGAACTCGGCGATCACCTCGGCCAGGTCGGGAAACAGGAAGTCGGTACGGGCGATGCGTCGACCGCCGTCGTCGAAGATCGTCTGATTGGACAGCGGAGTCGACACTGTCTGCAGGATCAGTCGCGATCTACTCTCGCCGACACTGTCGCTGCGTGCACTCATCGCGCCGATAGCTCGTCGAGCGCGTCCAGCACCGCTTCGGTGTTGCGCCGCATCGCACGATTTCTCGAGTTCGTCGATCGTGGTGAGGCCGTGCCGCAATGCCCGATCACCGAGACACACCGCAACGTCGAGTGGATGAGTCCTGGCGACGTCGACGACTGTGCGCGCTGGGCGGGTGACCCGCATACCGTCGAGATGAAGCCACTCGTCGTCGAGTAGATCGGTGCCGTGAAGGAACCGGCGTCGACTTCGTTTGCCCGAGTGGCCGCGACGCGTGGTCATCGTCACCGTGTCCAGCGGTAAGTTCCACACGTCGAGTCCGAGAACCACCGCCGCGGATGCATGACTGAGTACGACGTCGTCGCCGCAATCGACATAGGTCGCCTGAGCCAGGAGCGCATGCTGCTGCTCAGAGTCCAGTGTCGCGAGAACATCCTCTCGAACGAACCAGCCTCTGCGGATTGCAACGATGGACTTGTGTGCGCGTGCCCGTCGAAGGTCATCATCGGTGAAGCCCGACGCGAGTGCATCGGCACGGGTGAAGAGCCCACGTTGGTCGAAGTCCATGCTCGATTGGACGCACGGCTGACCTGTTTGGATCCGCTGAGCGCAATCTACGGCCCGTCCGGGAATCCGCACCGCCTGCAGGGTGCGTGGATTCCTACTGGGGCCGTAGATCCGCCTACGGCCCTCAGGCCGAACGACCCCGCTGTGATCGGTACCAGCGCACCAGTGCATCGGTGGATGAATCCGATTGTGCGGCAGGGGCTTCGGCGTCGGTGAGGACAGGCGTCAGTTCGAGGGCCTGGGTCTTGCCCAGTTCGACGCCCCACTGGTCGTAGGAGTCGACTCCCCAGATGACGCCTTCGACGAAGACCTGGTGTTCGTACAGGGCGATCAACTGACCGACCACCGACGGCGTGAGCTTGGGGGCGAGGATCGAGGTGGACGGGCGGTTGCCGGGCATCACCTTGTGCGGCACCACATCTGCCGGGGTGTCCTCGGCGGCGATCTCCTCGGCGGTCTTGCCGAACGCGAGCACCTTGGTTTGCGCGAAGAAGTTGCTCATCAGCAGATCGTGCATCGATCCGGTGCCGTCGCGGGTGGGCAGATCGTCGGTGGGTTCGGCGAATCCGATGAAGTCCGCGGGCACCAAACGTGTTCCCTGATGCAGCAATTGGTAGAAGGCATGCTGGCCGTTGGTGCCCGGCTCGCCCCAGAAGATCTCGCCGGTCGGCGTGGTGACGGGGGAGCCGTCGGCCTTGACGGACTTGCCGTTGGACTCCATGGTCAGCTGCTGCAGGTATGCCGCGAAACGGGAGAGATCATTCGAATACGGCAGCACCGCACGGGTTTCCGCGCCGAAGAAGGAGCTGTACCACATGCCGACGAGGCCGAGCAGAACCGGCGCGTTCTCGGCCAGCGGCGTCGACCGGAAGTGCTCGTCGATACGATGAAAGCCGTCGAGGAACTCGCCGAACGCCTCCTTGCCCACAACGGCCATGACCGACAACCCGATTGCCGAATCGACGGAGTAGCGTCCGCCGACCCAATCCCAGAAACCGAACATGTTGGCGGTGTCGATGCCGAAGTCCGCAACCCGCTCGGCGTTGGTGGACACGGCGACGAAGTGCTTGGCGACGGCATCTTCACCGAGAGCGTCGACGAGCCAGCGCCGGGCCGCGGTGGCGTTGGTCAGCGTTTCGAGGGTGGAGAACGTCTTGGACGCGATGATGAACAGCGTCGACGCGGGGTCGAGTCCGTCTAGCGCACCGACGAGATCCGCGGGGTCGACGTTGGAGACGAACTTCGCGGAAATACCCGCGTCGGCGTAGTGCCGGAGCGCGTTGTAGACCATGACCGGTCCGAGGTCGGATCCGCCGATGCCGATGTTGACGACGGTGGAGATCTTTTCGCCGGTGGCACCGACCCATTCGCCCGAACGTACTCGATCGGTGAATTCGCCCATGGCCGTGAGGACTTCGTGTACATCGGCGACGACATCCTGGCCGTCGACGGTCAACGACGCGTCGGCAGGCAGACGCAGCGCAGTGTGCAGCACGGCGCGGTCCTCGGAAGTATTGATGTGCTCGCCCGCGAACATGGCGTCGCGTTTGCCTTCGACATCGGCGGTGCGGGCCAGTTCGACGAGCAACTCGACGGTCTCGCGAGTGATGCGGTGCTTGCTGTAGTCGATGTGCAGATCCGCGGCCTCGAGGGTGAACGTACGGCCTCGGTCGGCGTCATCGGCGAACAGTTGCCGAAGATGAGTTTCGGCGATCGCGGAATGGTGTTCGGTCAGCTTCTGCCAGGCATCCGTGCCGGTGATATCGACGCTCATACGAACCAACAGTAATCCCGTGCCCAGTCGCGCGCGCGTCGTTCTCGTTTGCGCCGGGCGCTGCGGAGGCATCATGGACGGTATGGACCAACGTGCATTGATCGAATCGATTCCGGCAAAACTGTGGATCGGCGGCAAGGCCGTCGACGCCGAAGGAGGTAAGACGTTCCCGGTGAACGATCCGGCCACCGGGCGGCCCCTGACGGAGGTGGCCGACGCCTCGCCCGCCGACGCGATGAAAGCGCTCGACGCAGCGGCGGCGGCGCAGAAGAGCTGGGCGGCAACACCTGCCCGCGAGCGCAGTGAAATTCTGCGAGCGGCGTTCGAGAAGGTCACCGAACGTGCCGACGACATCGCGCTGCTGATGACCCTGGAGATGGGTAAGGCCCTCGCCGAATCCAAGGCCGAGGTGAAGTACGGTGCCGAGTTCTTCCGCTGGTTCGCCGAGGAAGCAGTCCGCATCGGCGGTCGCTACACCCCGGCCCCGGCGGGCAATGGACGCATCCTCGTCACCAAGGCTCCGGTGGGGCCGGTACTGGCGATCACTCCGTGGAACTTCCCGTTGGCGATGGGCACCAGAAAGATCGGGCCCGCTCTGGCCGCCGGCTGCACCATCGTCGTCAAGCCCGCTCGTGAGACCCCGCTGACGATGCTGCTGCTCGCTCAGATCTTCGACGAGGTCGGCCTGCCCGAAGGTGTGCTCTCGGTGCTGACGACGTCGAAGTCCGGCGACGTCACCGGACCCCTCATCGAGGATCCGCGGATGCGCAAACTCACCTTCACCGGTTCGACGGGCGTCGGCAAGTCTCTCGTCCAGAAGTCCGCGACTCGGCTGCTGCGCACCTCGATGGAGCTCGGTGGCAACGCGCCGTTCGTGGTGTTCGACGACGCGAACATCGACGACGCGGTGGACGGCGCAATGCTCGCCAAGATGCGCAACGGCGGCGAGGCCTGCACCGCGGCGAACCGTCTGCACGTGCACAACAGCGTGCGCGAGGAGTTCACCACCAAGCTCGTGGCGAAGATGGCCGAGATGAAGCTCGGCCCCGGCGTCGACCCCGATACGAAACTCGGACCGCTCATCAACGCCGACCAACTCGAAACCGTGCAGGAACTCGTCGACGACGCGGTGGCCAAGGGCGCGACGGTGAAACTCGGGGGCACTGCGCCGGGCGGCGACGGCTACTTCTACCCGGCGACCGTTCTCACCGACGTGCCTACCGACGCGAGAATCCTGAAGGAAGAGGTGTTCGGGCCGGTGGCTCCGATCGTCGGCTTCGACACCGAGCAGGAAGGCATCGACGCTGCGAACAACACCGAGTACGGCCTGGCGTCGTACATCTACACCGAGAATCTCGATCGTGCGCTACGGGTGGCCGACGCCATCGACAGTGGCATGGTGGGCGTCAACCGCGGAGTGATCTCGGACGCGGCTGCGCCGTTCGGTGGGGTGAAGGAATCGGGATTCGGCCGTGAAGGCGGATCGGAGGGAATCGAGGAGTACCTCGAGACCAAGTACATCGCTCTGAAGTGAACGAACGCAGGTCGGGTGCGCACGCGGCGCGCCCGACCTGGGTAAATCAGTGGCCGAGACGACCGCGGCCGAGGCGGAGCAGGAGCATGGCCAGCGTGTGGCCTTCCTGGCCCAGGCTGCTGAAACGCTCGAGAACCTTCATCTCACGGCTGTGCACCAGGCGCGGTCCGCCGGAGGCCATGCGGGTGCGTCCGATGATCTGCGAGACCTCGGAGCGACGTCGAACCGCGGCGAGAATCTCGGCATCGAGGCGGTCGATTTCCTGGCGCAGGTCGTTGATCTCGGCTTCGCTGGTGGGCAATGCGGTCTCTGAGTCGATCTTCGTCGTCATGGCCATCGTCTCTCCTCGGGTCACATCTTGGATCGTTGCGTCGTCCGTCACCGTTACGCCTTTCGTATTCGGAACTGCATCGCCGATCGTTCGGTTCCCGTCCGGAACCGGGGGCGTTGCGTCTATCGACAGGCTCCTGCACGCGTGGCCGAACAGCGGCCGACCCGACGCAAGCGATGACGTACGGTTTTTTCGATCACCGATCCAGTGTGCCACGGGTCAACCGTCCTGAAAAGTCGTCGGTTCGGCCGACGACCACGGGATGTGGGTTTGTCGGTACGCGCCGGTAACCTGACCAGACGATGAACACATTCCTCCAGGGCCTCCAATCCCGACAGAACACCTCGTCCGACACACTGCTGGAAGGGCTCAATCCTCAGCAGCGTGAGGCCGTTGTGCACACCGGATCTCCGCTGCTCATCGTGGCCGGAGCCGGGTCGGGCAAGACGGCGGTACTGACGCGTCGCATCGCGTATCTGCTCGCCGAGCGTGGAGTGTCACCCGGCCAGGTTCTGGCCATCACGTTCACCAACAAGGCCGCTGCCGAGATGCGTGAGCGGGTCGCCGGACTCGTGGGGCCGCGAGCGAACGCCATGTGGGTGTCGACGTTCCACTCGAGTTGTGTGCGGATTCTGCGCGCGCAGGCTGCGTTGCTGCCCGGTCTGAACTCGAACTTCTCCATCTACGACGCGGACGACTCTCGGCGGCTGCTGACGATGATCTCCAAGGACCTGCAGATCGACACCAAGAAGTTCTCGGCGCGGCTGCTCTCGACGGCGATCTCGAACCTGAAGAACGAGCTGATCGGTCCCGACAAGGCGGCGGAGGACGCCGACGGCGATCCCGCCGAGCTGCCGCGGCTGGTGGCCAAGGTCTACGGCATCTACCAGCAGCGGCTGCGGGCGGCCAACGCCATGGACTTCGACGACCTCATCGGCGAAACGGTGGGCATTCTGCAGGCCTTCCCCCAGGTGGCGCAGTACTACCGACGCAGGTTCCGACACGTTCTGGTCGACGAGTACCAGGACACCAATCACGCCCAGTACATGTTGGTTCGTGAACTGGTCGGCACCCCCGACGCCGACGGCGCACTCGAGGGCACCGTTGCACCGGGCGAGCTGTGTGTTGTGGGTGACGCGGATCAGTCCATCTATGCATTCCGTGGTGCCACGATCCGCAACATCGAGGAATTCGAGCGCGACTATCCCGACGCTCGCACCATCCTGCTCGAGCAGAACTACCGGTCGACGCAGAACATCCTCTCGGCCGCCAACGCGGTGATCTCGCGCAACATCGGCCGACGCGAGAAGAAGCTGTGGACCGACACCGGCGAAGGCGAGTTGATCGTCGGTTACGTTGCCGACAACGAGCACGACGAGGCGTCGTTCGTTGCCTCGGAGATCGACCGACTCGTCGACGGCGGAGACGTGCGCTTCGACGAGGTGGCGGTCTTCTACCGAACCAACAACTCCTCGCGTGCGCTCGAAGAGATCTTCATCCGACTCGGTCTGCCGTACAAGGTCGTAGGTGGTGTTCGGTTCTACGAGCGCAAGGAAGTCCGTGACCTCGTTGCGTACCTGCGCGTGCTCTCCAACGAGGACGACACCGTCAGCATGCGGCGCATCCTCAACACTCCGCGCCGGGGGATCGGCGATCGCGCCGAGGCCTGTGTCGCCGTGCACGCCGAGCAGCGCGACATCAGCTTCTCGCGCGCTCTGCACGACGCGGCCGCAGGCAAGGTGGCGCTGCTCAACTCGCGTCAGCAGAAGTTGATCGCGCAGTTCATGGAGTTGCTCGACGAACTCCGTGCAGTGCTCACCGCGACCGACGGGGACGGCAACGACATCGCAGACATCGGCGATGTCGTCGAAGCCGTTCTCGACCGCACCGGCTACCGTGCCGAGCTCGAAGCCAGCAGTGACCCGCAGGACGGTGCGCGCCTCGACAACCTCAACGAACTTGTCAGCGTTGCAAGAGAATTCACTTCCGAGGCGCGCAATCAGGCCGCGGTGGCGGCGGAGGCGCTCGAAACCGGGGACGACGAGAGCGGCGACGAGGACGGTGGCGTCGACGGGTTGGCCGAGCCGGGGTCGCTCGCGGCGTTCCTCGAACGGGTCTCACTGGTGGCCGATACCGATCAGATCCCCGATTCGGGCACCGGCGTCGTGACGCTGATGACGCTGCACACCGCGAAGGGTCTGGAGTTTCCGGTCGTCTTCGTGACCGGTTGGGAGGACGGACAGTTCCCGCACATGCGGGCGCTCGGCGATCCCAACGAACTGTCCGAGGAACGACGCCTGGCGTACGTGGGCATCACCCGTGCGCGACAGCGGCTCTACCTCACGCGCGCGATCATGCGCTCGGCATGGGGCCAGCCCATCGCCAACCCGGAATCGCGCTTCCTGCAGGAAGTTCCGCAGCACCTGATCGACTGGCGACGAGAGGATCCGGGCACCGGGGGAGGCCGAGCCATCGGCGGCGGCAGATCCGGAGGTTACGGCTCGGGTGGCGGATACGGATCGAACAGTTACGGCTCGGGCGGGTACGGCGGATCGTCGAATCGCGGGCAGAGTTCGACTCCCAGTTTCGGTGCCGCCAAGGGCCGCAACTCCAATCTCGTTCTCGCTGTGGGCGATCGAGTCAGCCACGACAAGTACGGCCTGGGCACGGTGCTGGAATCGACCGGTGCCGGAGTCAAGGCGATGGTGTTGATCGACTTCGGTTCCGCCGGCCGCGTGAAGATGATGCTCATCGGCGGCGTCCCGATGACCAAGCTCTGAGTTTTTCCAGCGCACGAAAAAGCCGGGCCCTGCGAAAGCGGGGTCCGGCTTGTTGTGCGACGAGCGAGAATTCAGTCCATCTCGGGGCCGAGGGAGATGCCTCGGGAAGCGAGCCACGGAAGCGGGTCGATCTTGACCTCGCCCGGAAGGTGGACCTCGAAGTGCAGGTGCGGTCCGGTGGAGAAGCCGCGGTTGCCCATGGTCGCGATCTGATCGCCTGCCATGACGTCCTGGCCGACAGTGACGGTCGAGGTGTCGATGTGGCCGTAGACGGTGATCGTGCCGTCGGCGTGCTGAATGCGAACCCACATGCCGAAGCCTGCGGCCGGACCGGAGTCGATCACCTTGCCGTCGGCGACGGCGTAGATCGGAGTTCCGATGGCATTGGCGACGTCGACGCCGGCGTGGAGTACGCCCCAGCGGGTGCCGAAGTTGGAGGTGTAGGTGCCCTGCGCGGGAAGTGCGAACAGGGGCCTGCGGGCAGCGGCTTCGCGTGCGGCACGCTCTTCGCTGAAGCGCTGGCCCTTGGCGAGCAGGTCGTTGAACTGGCTCAGATCCACCGGTGCAGCGATACTAAGGATCTGCGGTGCTTCCGACGGCGTCGCGCTGGACGAGTCGGCTTCGATGTCGGTGGTCTGCGGCGTGGTGGTGGCCGCGACTGCTGCGGCGGCGGGTGCTTCACCTGCGGCAAGGGCGTACTCGGAGGTGGCGACTGCGGCGGGTGAGTCGTCGTTGACGACGGCTTGGCCTGCTGCGACTACCGCACCTGCGGCGACTGCGAGAACGGCAGCTCGGCCCTTGAGTGCGGTGGGAGGAAGGGGGATGCGGTGTGCGCCTCCGCGACGGGCCACGGGGGTGGCGTCTGCGGTGGTGGCGTACGAGGTGACGACGGTCGGAGACTCGTCGGCTGCGATGTACGCGGTCTCGACGAACTCGGCCTCGGCGTACTGGTACGCGGGGTAGGAGTACGCGTCGTACGCGCTGTTGTCCTCGGCGGGTTCGGAGATGGGCTCGTAGCTGTAGACCGTGGTTGCGTCGTCGGCCGTGGGTCGAGAGAACCGGCTGGAAGTGAAGGACGCACGGTGTTGCTGCAAGACCTACAACCTCCGTTATCCGTGACCTGGCCGTTACTGAAAGACTCGGCAGACGGTAACGAAATGATTGCGGGGCGCGCAAGTTAACAGCCGAAACCGGCGGGATATGTGAGATGGCTCACAAGTCGACCAGCGGTTATGTCGTGACGGGCCACATTCGTAATCGGACACGAGAACCCGTGGACGGCACACGGCGACAGTAACGGTTCTCGCACCGATCGAGCCGATACCGTGATCCGAGTGCCGACTCCCACCTTCGACGACTCGTCCGCCCGCGGCTCCGAGCGAGCGGAACCGCAACGGATCCGACCTCAGGACGGAGGGTTCGGCCGAGCGGACGATCCGTCGCCCACCCCGCGCGGCGCGCTTGCCGTCGTACTCGCTCTGATCGCTGCGATTGCCACGGTCGCGGCCCAACTGATCGGCGTCGTCCGCAGCGCCGACGGGTCGCCGGTGGGTGACGGGGCAGTAGTGGCCGCGATCCTGGCCGGTGCCGTCCCCGTTCTCGTGGTGATCGGAGCCGCGGTGGGCCTTGCGGGCAAACGCGTCGAGCTTGCGGCGGCCCTGCTGGCCGGATACGGCGCGGTGGCGCTCGGATTCACACTGCTCGACGTTGCTCTGTTGTCCGATCCCATCGACGCGAATCGGCTCGAGCTCTTCCGCCCGCTGAGCGCCGCGATGCTCGACGCCACCCCGGGCGCCTATGTTCTGCTCGTCGGTCACGCTGTGTCGGTTCTGGCGGGTGTTGCGGGGTGGTCCGCAGTGCATCGCGCCGGGCTCGGTGACGGGTACGGCCACTCGGTGTATTCCGAACACGTGGGACGGGCGGCGGCGGGGCGCGTCGGGCCGATGCTCGCCGGGCTGCTCGGCGCGTTCGGTGTGCTTGCGGCCGTTGCAGCGTTCGCCTCGCTGTACCGCTCGTCCGATCCGGTCGTGATCGTGACGGCAGTGGTGGAGTCGCCGGTGTTCGTCGCGGTGGGCTCCGCAGTTGTCGGTATCGCAGCGCTCGTGGTGGCCGCATCGGCGTTGGCCGCACTGTCGCCGCAGGTGGCGTCGGGCGCATCCGTCGGAGCCGGGCTCGGGGTGCTCGGATTCGCCGGGGTCGGCCTGCTCGCGGGCCTCGGTACCGGTGACCGGGTGGATGCCGGACTCGGTGCATATCTGGGGACGGTCGCAGGGCTCGGACTGCTGATCTGTGGCGCACTGCTCGCGCCCGTCGCCGCGGCGCGTGACCGTCGAGCACTGGAGAGAGCGCAGCAGCGCGAGACGGGTTCGCGCGGTGTCCGCGGTGTCTCCGGTCCCGGAACGACGCGGTGGCATGCGGCAGCCGGAACTGCAGGCGTGCTGTCCGGTGTGCTGTTCGTTCTCGGATCGTTGCTGCCGATTCTGGAGACCGACTCGGGGATCGCCGCGCCGCAGATATTGGCCACTCGCGTGGTGTTGGTCGCCGGGTTCGTGATGATTCTGGGTTCGGTGCCGCTGCTGTTCTCCGAGTTCGCCTCGACCGCGCGACCGTTCGTGTCGATGTTCTGGCTCGGCGCGGTTGCCGCTGCGGCGGCGGTACTCCAGTCGGTGGTGCTCGCCGAGGACGTGGAGGGTGTGAGCACCGGCGTCGGCGCGCTGGGGATCATCGCAGGCGTCGTTGCCGCGGCTGCCGCCGGAGTGCTGGCTCTGTTCGCCGGATCTGCCGAGCGCGACGATGTCGACACGTCCCAGGACTCCTCGACCGATGGTGTGGTGCTCGGTACCGGATCGATCGGAGCCGTACTTCTGGCGGTGGGACTGGCGCTGCCCCTGTATCGCGGCAGCGACCTGACGGCCGCGACCGTCACCGAATTTCCGTGGGGCTGGGATACCTGGGGGCAGATGCTGCTCGCCGTCGGAGTGATCGTCGCAGCCGTCGTGGCTGCGCGTGCCAGGTCCGCTCGCGGTGCCGTCCTGCTCGCTGCCGCAGCCGTCGCGGGCATCGTGCATCTGTCGTCTTGGCCGCTGACATCCGCGCGCGCCACCGATCCCGAGATGGGACCCGGCGTGCTGCCGTCGGTGGCGGGAATCCTCGTTCTCGCTGTCGCGGCGGCACTTTCGGCCCGCCGCGCAGATCGGTGACGCCCGTTTCAACGAGCCGGTAGCGGTGAGATAAGCCACATAGCATGCATGCGCCCGATACGCCGTCGAGGCACCTGGATAAAGTCCATGCTCAGACCCGCTCACACCCGACGGAGCGGGCGTCAACGTAGACGAGACGGTGAGCTGATGGATCTCTTCGAATACCAGGCGAAGGAATTGTTCGCCAAGCATGGCGTACCCACCTCCGCAGGCCGTGTTACCGACACGGTCGCCGGAGCAACAGAGATTGCCGAAGAAATCGGCAAGCCAGTAATGGTCAAGGCACAGGTCAAGGTCGGCGGCCGCGGCAAGGCCGGCGGCGTCAAGTACTCCAAGGACGTCGCAGCAGCCACCGAGAACGCAGAAGCGATTCTCGGACTCGACATCAAGGGCCATGTCGTCAAGAAGCTTCTCGTTGCAGAAGCGTCCGACATTGCCGAGGAGTACTACATCTCCTTCCTGCTCGATCGCACCAACCGCACCTACCTCGCGATGTGTTCGGTCGAGGGTGGCGTCGAAATCGAGGTGACGGCGGAGGAGAACCCCGACGCACTCGCACGTATCCCGGTCGATGCCGTCAAGGGCGTCGACCTTGCTTTCGCTCGTGAAATCGCCGAAAAGGGCAAGCTTCCCGCCGAGGTGCTCGACGCCGCTGCGGTGACCATCCAGAAGCTGTGGGAGGTCTTCATCAACGAAGATGCTCTCCTGGTCGAGGTCAACCCGCTGGTTCGCACCCCGGACGATCAGATCCTCGCCCTCGACGGCAAGGTGACGCTCGACGCCAACGCAGACTTCCGTCAGGCCGGCCACGCCGAGTTCGAGGACAAGGACGCAGCCGATCCCCTCGAGGCCAAGGCCAAGGAGAACGACCTCAACTACGTCAAGCTCGACGGACAGGTCGGCATCATCGGAAACGGTGCCGGACTGGTCATGTCGACCCTCGACGTCGTCGCATACGCGGGCGAGGCACACGGCGGCGTCAAGCCCGCCAACTTCCTCGACATCGGCGGCGGCGCATCGGCCGAGGTCATGGCCGCAGGCCTGGACGTTATCCTCGGCGACGAGCAGGTCAAGAGCGTGTTCGTCAACGTCTTCGGCGGCATCACCGCGTGCGACGCAGTGGCCAACGGCATCGTCGGCGCGCTGAAGAAGCTGGGCGACGACGCCAACAAGCCGCTGGTCGTCCGTCTCGACGGCAACAAGGTCGAAGAGGGCCGCAAGATTCTCGCCGACGCCGCGCACCCGCTGGTGACGCTCGCCGGAACCATGGACGAGGGCGCCGACAAGGCCGCCGAGCTGGCAGCGAAGTAGAGGAAACAATGTCAATCTTTCTGAACAAGGACAACAAGGTCATCGTCCAGGGCATCACCGGCGGCGAAGGCACCAAGCACACCGCCCTGATGCTCAAGGCCGGCACCCAGGTCGTCGGCGGCGTCAACGCACGCAAGGCCGGAACCACGGTCAAGCACGTCGACGCACAGGGCAACGACATCGAATTGCCCGTCTTCGCTTCGGTTTCCGAGGCCATGGAGAAGACCGGAGCCGACGTGTCCATCGCGTTCGTGCCGCCGGCATTCTCCAAGGACGCCATCGTCGAGGCGATCGACGCGGAGATCCCGCTGCTCGTCGTCATCACCGAGGGCATCCCCGTGCAGGACTCCGCGTACGCGTGGGCCTACAACGTGGAGAAGGGCAAGAAGACCCGCATCATCGGCCCGAACTGCCCCGGAATCATCACTCCCGGTGAGGCTCTCGTCGGCATCACGCCCGCGAACATCTCGGGAACCGGCCCCATCGGCCTGGTCTCCAAGAGCGGCACGCTGACCTACCAGATGATGTTCGAGCTCCGCGACTTCGGATTCTCGACGGCCATCGGCATCGGCGGCGACCCGGTCATCGGAACCACCCACATCGACGCCATCGAGGCGTTCGAAGCGGATCCCGACACCAAGGTCATCGTCATGATCGGCGAGATCGGCGGCGACGCCGAAGAGCGCGCAGCCGACTACATCAAGGCCAACGTGACCAAGCCGGTCGTCGGCTACGTCGCAGGCTTCACCGCTCCCGAGGGCAAGACCATGGGCCACGCAGGTGCCATCGTCTCCGGCTCGCTGGGAACGGCGCAGGCGAAGAAGGACGCACTCGAGGCCGCAGGCGTCAAGGTCGGCAAGACGCCGTCCGAGACCGCTGCACTCGCACGCGAAATCCTGGAATCGCTGTCCGTCAAGTAGGACTCGCATCTGAAGAAGCCCGCCACCGATTTCGGTGGCGGGCTTTTTCGTATGCCCCTGCTCCGCGTCAATGGACCACTGCATGCGTCTGGGCGGTGCAATGTCACATTGACGCGGATGGGTCTAGATTGATCCGCGTGCACAGGATCTTCACCACAGCGTTCAGCTCGGTCTATCCGCACTACGTGAACAAAGCCGAACGCAAAGGTCGGACGAAAGCCGAGGTCGACGAGATCATCCGGTGGCTCACCGGGTTCGATCAGCCGACCCTCGATAGACATCTCGAGGCCGAGACGACGTTCGACGACTTCTTCGCGGCGGCGGACCTCAACTCGAACTCGACGCTGATCACCGGAGTGGTCTGCGGCATCCGCGTCGAGAATGTCGAGGACCCTCTGATGCAGAAGATCCGCTACCTGGACAAGCTGATCGACGAGCTGGCCAAGGGTAAGAAAATGGAGAAGATCCTGCGCGAATGACCGTTGCTCAGTAAATCGAATGGGTGAGCGTTGCCGTGTACGTGTCGGCAATGACTCCCGTCGCTGGAACGGCGACCGACACTGTCGATGTCCAGCTCGTCAGACAGAGCGCGCCGCCGGTTTTGGCGACGGTGGGCTGAGCGGTCAATCCGACACTCACTGCACCGGAGTTCCCGCTTACACCGGCCGTGCAGGCCGACGAGGGTGCGCTGTAGGTCGCCGACGTCGGCGTCAAGGTGAGGCCGGTGGACGAGCCTCGGAAGTTCGACAAACTGACGTCGGATTTCCACCCGGCCAATCCGACGCCCAGCACCGTCATGCTGATGGTTCCCGTCCACGTCGCTCCGGGTGCGACGGTCGATGATCCCGTCATCGTAGACGGCACCTGCAGATTGAGCAGATTGTCCGCGGCGGCGACCGGTGCTGCGGCCTTCGCGGCCGGGCGGGGTGCGAGGGTCGTCGACGTCGAGGCGGGCGGAGACGAAGCCGCCGCGGTGGTCGGCGACACGGCTGGACCCGTCGTGGGAATCTCGAAAGTCGGTACGACGCTCGATGTTTCGGTCGGTGTGCTGGTCGCAGCATCCGTCGTGGTCGTGGTCGTGGTCGTGGTCGTGGTCGTGGTCGTGGATGGTGCCGCAGCGTCCGTGGTGGCGCTCTGCACTGGAGAAGCGGAGGCGGCCGAGGTCTCGGTGCTCGTACATGCCGGCGTCGGAACCGCCGTGGTGGTCGGAACGGGACTTGTGGTCGTCGTCGGTGCGACGACGCAATTCTGTTCGGCTGCAGGCGGATCCGCCAAGTGTTGCGCAGACGCCGCCGGGTGGGCGGTGGCTGCAAGAACCATCGCCCACCCGACCGCTAGCGCGAGACGTCGCATCTCAACCGACCTGTCGCCGCCGCGTCATCACGACGACCGCAACGCCGATCGCGACGACAACCAGCGCGGCGAGTCCCCAGATCCACACCGGAGTGCCGGAGTCCGACGATGTTTCCTCCGCCGCCACCGAGCCCTGATCCGGGAACGTCAACTCGACGCCGGAAGTCTTGCTCACCAACCCGCTCGTGATGGTGACCGCTGCCTGCCATGGACCAGCAGGGAGCGCAGGGTCCAGCGTGAAGGTGACACTTCCCGTTTGCCCTGGCGCAATTGATCCGCCCGAACCCTTCACCGGCGCAGTCGAAATGCCGCCGGGACCACCCGACAGCTCCACGGTTCCACTCGGGTCGAGGGCCCGCCCGCCGGTGTTGGAGACGGCGGCAACGATCTCCGGCGCGCCCGAGTCGTCGCGTGACGCGGTGACATCGCCGATCTCCAGGTCGGCAGCCGGGCCGTTGCCGGGTCCGACCGACAGATACGTACGAATACCCACGCGGCTGACGTTCTGGATGCCCGTTCCGGTTGGGGCACCGGCAGTTTGCGCCCACACGACGGCGTACTGCTCGCCTTCGGCGGCGTCGGGTGGAACTGCGATGGTGACGACCGCTTCGGCCGCTGAGTTCGGAGCCAGCGTGAGGTCTGTCGGCGTCACCGACATCCATGTCGTGAGCTCGTTGACAGCGCGGTCGTCACCCACCTCGAAGCCGGAGTCGTCAGCTCCTATCGATGCGGCAGCGGGGTACAGGGTGATCGGCTGCTCTTGATCGCTGCTGTTGCTGACCTCGATTCGTCTGGTGATCGTGGTCCCAGGAGGCAGGTTGTCGATGATGTACGCCAGCGCACGCGGATCGTCCTGCAAGGACACCGGCGCTTCGAGCAAGCGAATACCCACGCTGCCCACCGGTGTCGGTTCGGCCGGTTGCTGAGCGGCCGCCGGAGCCTGCGTGACGAACGCCGAGGCGAACATCAGCGCGGTGAGGACTCCGGCAGCCAATCCCCGATGAAGTGACATGTACAGATCAGGCGACCGAATGCGTGACAACACCCGTGTACGTACCGGCCACGACATCGCTGGGCAAAGCGACGGAGACGGTGCCGGTCCAGGTAGCGGTGTTCGCTCCGACGACTGCCGTCGCGGTGACCACAGGCTTGTTGGAGTCGATGGTCTGAGGAACCAGTATTCCGGCCACCGTCGAGACGCCTGTACGCGCAGGCAGGAGCGGTGCGGAATAGGTGACTGCGGTCGCAGGGATGGACGCGGGGTCCGGCGCGGGCTTGTCGAACGCGGTGCTGATCGCCGACGCCGTCCAGCCATTGATTCCGAGTCGCTGGTCGGACACGACGACAGGGGTGATGCCTCCGCTCGCTGTGTTACCGGTGACGGTCAGCGCCTGGGATGTCGGGGCTGTGATCGTGAGTGCACCTCCCGTGACGGTGAACGTCACATTGGTGGGTACGGCATTCGAGACAGCGGGGGAGATGACGGCAGCAACGAGGGCACCGGCGGCGGCGACGGTGGCGAAGAGTGACTTGCGCATAGGGGACGTCCTTGGGGAGGGCGAGCGCTCGGACCCGCCGGTTTGTGATGTGCACAACATTAATCGCCGGATGTCGTGAGTCGTTACAAATCGGAACTATCTGTCCGCGAGCATGTTTTCGGGGTTCGAATCGGACCGTTTGTGCAGCTTTAAAATCTCGCTGAATCGAAGTGTGTTCATCGGGTCGACGTGGGACTTCACTGGGCCTCATGACAACCACCGAGAATCGTGCTCTCACCAAGAACTGGCCCGACGCGCCCACCACTGCGGCCGGATGGATTTCCCGCGCGGGTGAGGTGGCTCAACTCCTCGCGGTCGATGCCGTCGCTCGCGACAAGGGGCGTGAAGTCCCGACTGCCGAGGTGCAGCTGCTCAAGGACGCAGGTCTGGTCACGCTGCTCGGCCCCGTCGAACACGGCGGCGGCGGCCAGGACTGGCCGACGGCGTATCAGGTCATTCGCACCGTCTCGAAGGCCGACGGCTCGATCGGCCAGCTGCTCGGGTATCACCTGCTGTGGTTCTGGGCCGCCCGGCTGGTCGGCACCCCCGAGCAGATCGAGGCGGTCGAGGCAGACGCCACCAAGAACAGGTGGTTCTTCGGCGGTGCCGTCAACCCGCGGGACAACGACGTCGCTGTCACCGACGAGGGCGAGACCATCGTGTTCGACGGTTCCAAGACCTTCTCCACCGGCAGCCGCGTCTCCGACGTCACCGTGCTCGAAGGAGCACTCGAGGGCAGCACCGATCACGTGTTCGCGATCGTTCCGTCGAACATCGAGGGCTTGTCCTTCCACGACGACTGGGACAACATCGGCCAGCGTCAGACCGAGAGCGGCAGCGTCACCATCGACAAGGTTCGTGTCGATTGGGCCAGCGCAGCAGGGTTCGTGGACAAGGCCTTTCAGCCGCGGGTCTACAACACCCTCAACGTCCCGACAATTCAACTGGTGTTCGTCAACTTCTACCTCGGGATCGCGAGAGGTGCCCTCGAAGAGGCGGCGTCGTACACCAAGGACAAGACCCGCGCGTGGCTGCACAGCACAGTGGACAAGGCCGTGGACGAGCCGTACATCATCGACATCTACGGCGATCTGACCTCCAAGCTCTGGGCCGTCGAAGCCCTCGCCGACGCAGTTGCGTTGGAAGGACAGAAGATTCACGACAACGCCTGGAACGTCACCGCCGAGGAGCGCGGTGAGCACGAGGTTCGGGTGGCCGCAGTCAAGGCTCGCGCCACCGAGGTCTCGCTCGAGATCACCTCGACGGTGTTCGAGGCGCTCGGCGCGCGGGCGACCGCCAGCAAGTACGGCTTCGACCGCTTCTGGCGCAACGTGCGCACACACACCCTGCACGATCCGGTCGCGTACAAGCGACGCGAGGTCGGACGCTGGGTTCTCACCGGCGAGCTGCCCGAGCCCACCTGGTACTCGTAATCCCTCTCTCTCCGGCCCCGATCCGACCCCCGATTTCCGGATGAATGTGACATTCACGCCGTCTGAGCGCGTGGATGGCACATTGATCCGCCGAAGGATGACGCACACATGAGCACCGAAAAAATCACCGACGCAATCAAATTCGCGTACTGGGTACCCAATGTCTCGGATGGTCTGGTCACCAGCACCATCGAGCAGCGCACCAGTTGGGATTACGAATACAACAAGAAGCTGGCGCAGACTGCCGAGAACAACGGCTTCGAGTACGCCCTGAGCCAGGTTCGCTACGAGGCCAGTTACGGGGCCGAGTTCCAGCACGAGTCGACCAGTTTCTCGCTTGCACTGCTGTTGGCAACCGAACGACTCAAAGTCATTGCCGCCGTGCATCCGGGGCTCTGGCAGCCGGCAGTATTGGCCAAGCTGGGCGCAACGGCCGATCACCTGTCGAACGGCCGATTCGCCGTCAACGTCGTCAGTGGCTGGTTCAAGGACGAGTTCACCCACCTCGGTGAGCCATGGCTCGAGCACGACGAAAGATACCGTCGCAGCGCAGAATTCCTGCAGGTGCTGCGCAAGATCTGGACCGAGGACGACGTCGACTTCCGCGGTGACTTCTACCGGATCCACGACTTCACCCTCAAGCCCAAACCGCTGAACACTCCCGATCGGCCGAACCCCGAACTGTTTCAGGGCGGCAATTCGTCTGCAGCGCAGGAGAATGCCGGACGGTACTCGGACTGGTACTTCAGCAACGGCAAGGATTTCGACGGCGTCACCGAGCAACTCGACAACCTCCGACGCGTGGCACGTGATCACCGGCGTGAGGTGAAGTTCGGGCTCAACGGCTTCATCATCGCGCGAGACAGCGAGAAGGAAGCCCGAGACACGTTGCGCGAGATCATCGAGAAGGCGAACAAGCCCGCTGTCGAAGGTTTCAGGAGCGCGGTGCAGCAGGCGGGCAATGCGACGGGCGACAAGAAGGGAATGTGGGCGGACTCGACGTTCGAGGACCTCGTTCAGTACAACGACGGCTTCAAGACGCAGTTGATCGGCACGCCGGAGCAGGTGGCCGAGCGAATCGTCGCCTACCGTCGGCGCGGCGTCGACCTGATTCTCGGGGGCTTCCTGCACTTCCAGGAGGAGATCGAGTATTTCGGGGCGAAGGTGCTGCCGCTGGTTCGGGAGCTCGAGGCCGCCGAATCGAAGGACACCGAGCTGGTTGCTTCGCGCTGACCTGGAGTTCCGTGATCGGTCGGGTCCGTGCAGTAGCGTGAGTTCTCGGACCCGACCGACCTGGGGTACGGACAATCTCAGATGAGGAGACGCGATGACCTACTCGCCCGGCAGCCCTGAAGCAGGGGGCTCCAACTCTGGTGGCTACGGCGGAGGTGGACCGTCCTACGGCCCGTCGTCCTCGCCGAATCAGCCGTCGTCCAACCCACAAGGTCATCCAGGCCAGAATCAGCCCTTCCATCAGCCGTCGGTGTCCAATCCCTTCGGCCCTCCGGTCCCCGGCACCTCGGCGCCGGGCCCGGCTTCCGCCGCACCGCAATCGAAGTCATCCGGATCAACGCTGTCGAACCTGCCGAAGGTTCTCACGTTCGTGATTCTCGGGCTCGGCATCGTCACCTTCCTGCTCGGACTGCTCGACCTCGTCACCGCCGAGGTCACCTCGTCTCAGGAACTGCCGAGCAGCATTCAGACGTCGTTCAGCACCACCTTCTTCGCGTCCGGTGGTAGTGCGGTGTCGATTGCGCTACTGCTGGCTGCGGGCCTGATCGCCGGTGCCTCGCTACTGCAGAAGGACGCGAGGAACCAGGCCGTGGTGGCCGCCCTGGCGATCGCCGGTTGGCTGGTGCTGGTCTTCCAGTCGTTCAGCCTGCCCAGCGCAGAGGGCAACGAGTTCGCCAGCACCACCAGTTCGCTCGGTATCGGTGCAATCCTGGTGCTCGTCCTGGGCTTCGTCCAAGCCGCCGCCGCGGTGGGGGCACTGCTGCTCGATGCGGGCATCGTCAAGGCTCCGGCTCCCAAGCCCGCGGGCTACGGCAATCAGAACCAGCAGCCCGGATACGGCCAGCAGAACCCGTACAACGCACCGACGACCTCGTTCGGTGGACCGTCGCAGCCCCAGAACTACGGCAATCCGCCGTCGTACGGTCAGCCCCAGGGAACCTCGTCCAACTTCGGTCAAGGCCTCAGCGGTCAAGCACCGAGCGGGCAGGCGTCGGGACAGCATTCCTACAACCCGGGTGCCCAGCCGCCGTACGGACAGTCCGCCCCCAACACCCCGTCGCCCCAGGGCGGCTACACACCACCTCCTTACACCGGTCCCAGCGGCCCGGCCGCGGGGCAGGCCTACCCGCCGAATCAGTACCAGTACGGCCAGCCGTCCGGATACGGTCAGCCCCCGGCCAAGTCGGACGAGCCCGAATCGGGCGAACAGTCGACGCCGTACGGTGCGCCCACGCAATCGTTCGGTGCCACTCCCGCCGTGGAAGACGACAACAAGCGCGACTGATTCAGGCATCACAATCGACTTCGCGGCGCGCCTGACCGGCGCGCCGCGAAGATGATGCGACTCTCGTTGCGATGAGCGATCTATTGAACCGAGAGACGCGACGCGCGGCCGCCCGGGCTCCCCGCGCGGGCACCGGACCGACGCCCGATCAGTCGCGCATGCTCGCCGCAGTGGCCTTCAAGACCTCCGGGCTGGTCGTGGTGATCGCGACGACCCTGGCTCTGATCACCCTCGTCTCCGTCAACAGCGACCTGACCGGAACCCTCGGGGCGATCGCCGGGTCGTGGTTCGCCGTACACCTGGTACCCCTGAGCATCGGCGGGACGTCCCTCGGCGTCGCACCGCTTCTGCCGACACTGATCATCGGCTGGTCCGTCGCCCGAACCGTCCACCACGCCGTCGACTCCGACACCGACCGTCGCATGCTTCGATGGGTGTTCGCGGCGTCGATGGCCGGCCCGCTCGCCGTCACCGCCATCGCCCTGGCCGTCGCCAAGGATGCGTCCACCGTCATCGGACTGTCCAGCCCCAACGCACTCGTCGCGTTCTCCTGGGTCGCAGGCGTGCACGCGGCCGCGTCCGGCACCGGTCTGCTTCTCGCGCGCTGGGACTCACTGGTGGTCCGCCGCGGACTCCCGGACTGGGTGCGCGCGCTGGTTGCTCCGTTCGTGCGGGCGATATCGCTTCTTGCCGCAGGCGGCGCCGCCGTCGTACTGCTGGCCCTGCTCGCCTCCTGGGAAAGTGCGGGAGCGCTGGTCGAGAGCGGTCGCGATGTCGTCGGCATGCTCGGGCTGACCGTGGTGTCGGTGCTCTACCTCCCCAATGTCGTCATCGGTGCCCTCGCGGTGGCCACCGGCTCTACTGCCGGGTTCGGCGAGGCGTCGGTCAGCCTGTTCTCCACGACGGGAGGACCGCTCCCGCCGCTGCCGATCCTCGCCGTTCTCCCCGAAGGACCGGCGCAGACGATCTGGGTCGTGATGCTCGTCGTCCCGATCGGTGCCGGCCTGCTGCTCGGCCGCGACTGTGCTATCCGCAGTGCCGACATCCAGGTCGCCGTGTCGTCCGTGTGGGTCGTCGCTGCGGCAACCGGCGTGCTGGCAGCGTTGTTCGGCTACGCCGCAGGCGGCAACCTCGGCACCTTCGGCACCGTCGAAGTCACCGTGTGGAGCTTCGGGCTGCTGACATTCGCGTGGTTGGCCGTCGTCGGGTCCGCCTCCGCGGCCCTCGTCGTGTGGCGTCGAGCAGAACCCGAGCCGGTCCAGGACGAGCCCGATCCGACTCCAGTACCCCCGGCGGCCGAGTTGGCGATCGAGGCCGCCCCACCCGAGACCGAAGACGACGAACAGGCCGAGGAGGTCGTCGAAGCGGAGGTCGTGGACGAGGTCGGGGACGACGTCCCGGCCGAGATGCCCCCGGCCGAAGAACCGGACGCACCCGTCGAGGCCGCTACCGACGAACCGTTGGATGCCGAGGTCGTCGCTCCGCCCGGAGACCAGGACGGACCTGCCCGGTAGGGCTCGGAGGCGCAGCGACTAGGCTTTCCGCTGGCTCGAACGATCCGCCTCGATACTTCAGGAGTAGTGCGCTGACTGCCTTGCGTGAGACACCCGCGCGGGTCGTCGTCCTCGCGTCGGGGACCGGCTCGCTCCTGCAATCGCTCATAGCCGCGACTGCCACCGAGAACTATCCCGCTCGCATCGTCGCCGTCGGAGTCGATCGCGACTGCGACGCAGTCCGCCGTGCCGACGATGCCGCGATCCCGAACTTCCGGGTCGCCCTGCGAGACTTCGCCGATCGAGCGGCCTGGGATCACGCACTCACCGAGGCCGCCTCGAGCTTCGAACCCGATCTGGTCGTCACCGCCGGGTTCATGAAGATACTCGGCCCGCAGTTCCTCGGGACCTACACCGGACGCATCGTCAACACCCACCCTGCACTGCTGCCGTCGTTCCCCGGCGCACACGCCGTCCGCGATGCGCTCGACCACGGCGTCAAACTGACCGGTTCGACGGTTCATCTGGTCGATTCCGGAGTCGACACCGGGCCGATCCTGGCGCAGGAAGCCGTACCGGTTCTCGACGGCGACGACGAATCCGCGTTGCACGAACGCATCAAGATTGTGGAGCGACGGTTGCTGGTCGACGTGATCGCAGCCGTGGCCGCCAAAGGTGTCACCTCCGATGGACGAAAGGCTCAGATAATCCGATGAGTGAACGTAAAGCAGTGCGCCGCGCGCTGGTCAGCGTCTACGACAAGACCGGACTGATCGAACTGGCGACCGGCTTGCACAGCGCAGGCGTCGCTCTGGTGTCCACCGGATCGACGGCGAGCAAGATCGCCGACGCCGGAATCCCGGTCACCAAGGTCGAGGACCTCACCGGATTTCCCGAGACCCTCGAGGGGCGCGTCAAGACGCTCCACCCTCGGGTGCACGCAGGCGTGCTCGCCGATACCCGTAAGCCCGAGCATCTTTCGCAGCTCGAGGAGTTGGGCATCGAGGCTTTCGAGCTCGTCGTGGTGAACCTCTACCCGTTCACCGAGACCGTCGCCAGTGGCGCGACGCCGGACGAATGCGTCGAGCAGATCGACATCGGCGGTCCCTCGATGGTGCGCGCCGCGGCCAAGAATCACCCGTCGGTGGCCGTCGTCGTCGACCCAGCCCGCTACGAGGACGTGCTCACGGCCGTCTCCGGTGGCGGATTCACCCTCGCCGAGCGCACGTCGCTTGCGGCACAGGCCTTTCAGCACACGGCCGCCTACGACGTCGCGGTGGCATCGTGGATGAGCAGCGTTCTGACCCCCGACACCGAGACGGTGTTCCCGGAATGGATCGGCGGCACCTGGGACCGTTCGGCCGTGCTCCGTTACGGCGAGAACCCGCACCAGAAGGCTGCCCTGTACGTCGACTCCTCTGCTGCTGCAGGCATCGCGCAGGCCGAACAGTTGCACGGTAAAGAGATGTCGTACAACAACTTCACCGATTCCGATGCGGCCTGGCGGGCGGCGTTCGATCACGCCGATCCCACCGTCGCCATCATCAAGCACGCCAATCCGTGTGGCATCGCCGTCGGCAAGGACATCGCCGAGGCGCACCGCAAGGCCCATGCGTGTGATCCGGTGAGCGCATACGGCGGCGTCATCGCAGCCAACCGTGAGGTCACCGTCGAGATGGCCGAGCAGGTGGCCGAGATCTTCACCGAGGTCATCATCGCGCCGTCCTACGCCGACGGTGCGCTCGGAGTGTTGCAGCGCAAGAAGAACATTCGCGTGCTGCTCGCCGTAGCACCGCCCACCTCGGGCGTCGAACTCAAACCCATCTCCGGCGGCGCACTGTTGCAGCAGCGGGACGTGCTCGACGCGGACGGCGACAATCCGGCCAACTGGACCCTCGCAGCCGGCGAACCCGCCGACGAGGCGACGCTGAAGGATCTCGAATTTGCCTGGCGCGCAGGAAGGGCCGTGAAGTCAAACGCGATCCTGCTCGCCCACGACGGTGCGTCCGTCGGCGTCGGAATGGGCCAGGTCAACCGCGTCGACGCCGCCCATCTCGCCGTGCAGCGAGCCGGGGATCGCGTCGCCGGTTCGGTCGCTTCCTCCGATGCGTTCTTCCCTTTCCCCGACGGTCTGCAGGTGCTGATGAGCGCAGGCGTCAAAGCCGTTGTGCAGCCCGGTGGTTCGGTTCGCGACAACGAAGTGATCGCCGCGGCACAGGACGCGGGAGTGACGCTGTATCTGACGGGATCGCGGCACTTCGCTCACTAGTTCGTGACGCCGAACTCGAAGTTATGGATGGATTTCCGGCGAAATCCGTCCATAACTTCGAGCTCGGCTAGACCTTGGCCCCCGCGGTGCGCAACTTGTCGCGAACCCGCGCTGCGACTTCCCACGGATCGGCGCGCAGTTGCAGTGCGCTCACCCGAATCACCGTCCAGCCCATTGATTCCAGAAGGTGTTGACGCTCGATATCCCAGGCTCGCTGCCTTTCGTCGGACCAGTGCTGCTCGCCGTCGTACTCCACCGCCACCTTCCACCGTGCCCAGCCGATGTCGATGCGGGCGAACACCCTCCCGTCCGGACCCGCCACCTCGATCTGAGTTTGCGGTCGAGGTAGTCCCGCGTTCATGAGAGCCAGTCTGGTGCGTGTCTCCTGTGGTGATTCCGCACCGGCGTCGACCAGGGCGAGCACGGCCCTGAGCTGAACGATGCCGCGGGCACCTCGATGGTTCTCGGCAAGCCGGGCGATGTCGTGAACGCCGACTCCGGTGGCGCGGCACAGTGCATCCAGCCGTGCGACGGCGGTTCCGAACGGCCTGCGTCGGCCGAGGTCGTATGCAGTTCGCGCCGCTGTGGTGACGACCAAGCCGTCGACAGTCTCGGACTCTTCGGGCAACAGCTCGTCGAAGCCGATCCGAAGCCCGCCCAACTTCTGTCGATGTTCGGCCCAGATGAGCTCGGCATCGTGGTCCGCGGAGATCCAGCCCGATCCGTGCACCGCCGCGGCACTCAGGCCGGAGACCACTGCCTTGCCTCGCGAGTACAACCACGCTGCCCTTGCCTTGGTCGGCGCATCCAGTTCGGAACCCGGGTCGATGTAGACGTCACGATAGATTCGACGAAAGTGCTGCCGGAGCTGCTGGCGGGTGACCAACCCGTTTGCCAGTGCCTCGGATCCGACGAACGGTGCGCTGTCCATTCATGCACAGTGGCATCGGATTCAGGCGAATAGTGGGCCGAGCGCCGGCTGTGGATGAACAAAATTGTTGTCCACAGTTATGCCGCTGTGATCAATATCGGGCCGAGATCTGTATCGGCTGCCGAGCTCGAAGTTGTGGACACAATTCGCCCGATTTTCGTCCATAACTTCGAGCTCGGCAGAACGGGTGTTCGTCACTGCATGGCAGCATCGGCCAAACGCTCGTAGCGTGGAGAAGTGACCTCTACCAAACCTGGCATCTCCACACTCGGCGAACTCAAGGCATCCGGACATCGGCAGCGGTCGATCAAGGAAGAGTTGCGGGAAAATCTTCTGAAGGCATTGCGTGACGGCACCGATCCGTGGCCGGGGATCGTCGGTTTCGGATCGACGGTGTTGCCGCAGTTCGAGCGCGCGATTCTGGCCGGTCACGATGTTGTGCTGCTCGGCGAACGCGGTCAGGGCAAGACGCGTCTGCTGCGCACCCTGAATCTTCTGCTCGACGAGTGGGTGCCGGTGATCGCCGGAGCGGAACTGGGCGAGCATCCGTACGAGCCGATCACCCCCGCCAGCATTCGCAAGGCCACCGAACTCGGCGACGACCTGCCTGTCGAGTGGCGTCATCGCAGCGAGCGGTACGCCGAGAAGCTCGCGACCCCGGATACCTCGGTGGCGGACCTCGTCGGCGACGTCGATCCCGTCAAGGTGGCCGAGGGCCGCAGCCTCGGCGATCCCGAGACGATCCACTTCGGACTAGTGCCCCGCAGCCACCGTGGCATCGTGGCGATCAACGAGCTGCCCGACCTCGCCGAGCGCATTCAGGTCTCGCTGCTCAACGTCATGGAGGAGCGCGACATCCAGGTCCGCGGCTACACGCTGCGTCTGCCTCTCGACGTCATGCTGGTGGCGAGCGCGAACCCCGAGGACTACACCAATCGCGGACGCATCATCACCCCGCTCAAGGATCGCTTCGGCGCGGAGATCAGGACGCACTACCCCCTCGAGCTCGATGCCGAAGTGGCCGTCATCGACCAGGAAGCGGAGCTGCAGGCAACTGTTCCCACCTATCTGCTCGAGGTGCTGGCTCGATTCACCCGGCTGCTGCGCGAGTCGCCGTCGGTCGATCAGCGGTCCGGCGTCTCCGCTCGCTTCGCTATCGCAGCGGCCGAAACCATCGCTGCCGCAGCCGTTCACCGAGCAGCGATACTCGGCGAGGCCGAGCCCGTGGCGCGGCCGGTCGATCTCGGCACCATCATCGAGGTGCTGCGCGGCAAGGTCGAGTTCGAGTCGGGTGAGGAAGGCCGTGAAATCGAGGTCCTCGAGCACATGTTGCGCCGGGCGACTGCCGACACCGTTCGAGCTCACCTCGGCGGAATCAACCTCGCAGCGCTGGTGACGGCGGTCGAGACGGGCGAACCCATCGTCACCGGCGACCGCATCACCGCCAAGGCGTTGCTCGACGAGTTGCCCGACGTCGAGGTGATCGGCGACATCCACGAGCGACTGAATGCCACCTCGGACGGCGAGAAGGCCGCCGCGGTCGAACTCGCACTCGAAGGGCTGTACCTGGCGCGACGGATCTCCAAGGATCCCGACGACGACGGTCAGACGGTGTACAGCTGATGCGTCGCTCCAGATACGGGCGCTATCACGACGGGCCGGATCCTCTTGCGCCGCCGGTGGATCTGCGAGAGGCGCTCGACGCCATCGGCGAGGACGTGCTCGAGGGTGCGTCGCCCCGTCGGGCACTGCAGGAGATGCTGCGCCGCGGCACCAAGAACATGCGCGGGCTCGACGACCTGGCAGCCGAGGCCGCGAAGCGTCGACGAGACCTGTTGAAGAAGAACAACCTCGACGGCACGTTGCAGGAAGTGCGTGAGCTGCTGGACAAGGCAGTGCTCGAGGAACGCAAGGCATTGGCGCGCGCGCTCGACGACGACGCACGGTTCCAGGAGATGCAGATCGGTGACCTGTCACCGTCCACAGCGCAAGCAGTGCAGGAGCTTTCGGACTACGACTGGCGCTCGTCGGAGGCACGCGAGAACTACGAGAAGATCAAGGATCTGCTCGGACGCGAGATGCTGGACCAGCGTTTCGCGGGCATGAAGCAGGCCCTCGAAGGTGCTACCGACGAGGACCGTCAGGCCATCAGCGAGATGCTGAAAGACCTCAACGAGTTGCTCGACGCCCACAACAAGGGCGAGGACACCGATGAGCAGTTCGAGCAGTTCATGGACAAGCACGGGCAGCACTTCCCGGAGAATCCGTCGAGCGTCGAGGAGCTGTTGGACTCCCTGGCCCAGCGAGCCGCGGCCGCTCAGCGGCTCCGAAATTCGCTGAGTCCCGAGCAGCGGGCAGAGCTCGATGCGTTGGCGCAGCAGGCCTTCGGTGACTCGAACCTGTTGAGCCAGCTCGATCAACTCGATCAGAATCTGCAGCAGGCCCGGCCCGGTGAGGACTGGGACGGCTCGCAGAACTTCCGCGGCGAGAACGGGATGGGACTCGGCGACGGCACCGGTGCGCTCCAGGACATCGCGGACCTCGAGAACCTGGGGAATCAACTCTCACAGCAGTACAACGGGGCTGCCCTGGACGACATCGACGCCGATGCGTTGCTGAAGCAGCTGGGGCCGGAGGCCGCGGCCGATGCGCGGATGCTCTCCGAGCTCGAAAAGGCGCTGCAGCAACAGGGTTTCATGGACAAGGGTGCCGACGGTCAATGGCGTCTGTCGCCGAAGGCGATGCGGCAGTTGGGGCAGTCGGCACTGAAGGATGTGGCGGGAAAGCTGTCCCGACGCGGCGGCGAGCGAGACACGCGCAAGGCAGGCGCGATGGGTGAGCCCACCGGTGCGTCGCGGGCGTGGGAGTTCGGTGACACCGAGCCGTGGGACGTCACTCGCACGGTCAACAATGCAGTACTGCGATCAGCGGCAACAGGATCCGGTTTCCCGGTGCAGTTGCAGGTGACCGATGTCGAGATCAGCGAGACCGAGACGCGAACGCAGGCTGCCGTGGCGCTGCTGGTAGACACGTCGTTCTCGATGGTGATGGACGGTCGATGGGTGCCCATGAAGCGCACAGCACTTGCACTCAATCACCTGGTGAGCACTCGATTTCGCGGAGACGATCTGCAACTGATCGGATTCGGCAGGCACGCACAGACATTGACGGCCTCCGAGCTGGCCGGGTTGGACGGTGCCTACGACCAGGGCACCAATCTGCACCACGCTCTGATGCTTGCGGTTCGGCATCTGCGACGTCATCCCAATGCGCAACCGGTGGTGTTGATCGTGACCGACGGTGAGCCGACAGCGCATCTCGAGCCCGACGGCCACGCGTATTTCGATTACCCACCGTCGTCGAAGACCCTCGGGTTGACCGTCCGCGAACTCGATACCGTCGCGAAACTCGGTGCGCAGGTGACGATCTTCCGGCTCGGCGACGATCCAGGCCTCGCGCGAGTGGTGGACAAGATGGCCGAGCGGGTGGGCGGACGCGTCATCGCGCCGGATCTCGATGGACTCGGTGCTGCGGTGGTGACCGACTACCTCAAGCGTCGGCGATCGTAGCTACTTCTCCGCTGCCTTGATCTCCACCGACACGCCACCCCAGAAGGCGAAACCGGTGATGATCACGCGCGGCGCGCCGGGGTGCGTCGCGCTGACGTGTTCGAAGCCGCCCATGATGCCCATGCCGCGGACTTCGACGCTCACTCCGGGTGGCACGGTGACCTCGATGCCGCCCATGATGGCGACGCAGTTGATGGTGGTTTCTTCGGCGGCGAACGACGCGCGGCGTAGGTCGAGTTCGATACCGCCCCAGAAGGCGAACGCGTCGATGCGCGCCGCGGGGGTCCACTGTCCTTTCCGCACAGCACCGCTCATGATCGCGATCACGCGGTCGTTCGAGGAGCCACCGGGCGGCGCGGCCGCCGGGGGCGGGGAGAGCACCAGGTCGCCGGTCAGCAGGTCGAGTTCTCCGTAGGTCTTCGCCTGGTACACCGCGGCGGTGCGCTCGTCGTATTCGCTCACGGTCAGTTGGCCGTTCGCGAAAGCATCGCTCAGCAACTGCGCGACGAGGTTCCTGTCCGCATCGGCTGCGCGAATCCGGCTCCGATCTCGGTCGGGGAGATGATCGCTCACTGGCCGGACACTACCGAAGCCTGGGTCAGGCCGCATTCAGGATGGTGCGGCTCCCGAGCGGTGACGCGAGAGTTATCTGCATGGTGGCGTAGACGGCAACCATGATGCAGGACTTGTCCGCGGCGTCGGGGCGGGTGCCGGTACGCAGTTCGATGGTGACGGTGGTGTCGGTCTCGGTGACCGACGCATCGGCTCCGTAGCACTCGGGAGTGCCGGTGACGAAGTGGACCGCGATGGTGTTGGGGGAGATCTGGCTCCACGACTCGAACGGGGTGGTGGTGGCGCGGATCAGATCGGCCGTCGGCTCGAACATCGTGCCGACGTCGCCGACGGGCACCTCGTGCGGAACCGGAGGGGCGCTGGGTTGTTGGGCGAACCCCACAGGGGAGGTGGAACCGACTGTCGGGGTTGTGTCCTCGTCGCCACCGGAGGCGGTGCTGCAGCCGACCAGCAGCAGGCACAACATGACACCTGCAGCGAGAAACCTCATGAATCCAACGTAGCGCCGGGAGCTGAGGAGAACCTTTGTGTTCGGCTCATGCGAGGAAGACCGTCACGAGCGCTATGACGGGGATCGAGACGAGTGTGGTCACGAACGCGGTGTCTCGGGCGAGCACAACACCGCGCTGGTAGCGGCTGGCGAAGACGAACACGTTCTGCGCTGTCGGTAGTGCCGACACCACGACGATGGCGAACAGATCGTGCCCGTCCAGACCGAAGACGAACCGGGCCATGAGGTAGCCGAGCAGGGGCTGGAGTGCCATCTTGAAGACGGTGGCCAGAGCGACGTCCCGCCGCGGGCTGATGCCCTTCTGCAGCACCCGGGCACCGTAGAGGGACAGGCCGAAGGCGAGCAACGCGCCGGGGACCGACGCATTCCCGACGAGTTGGAACGGCTGCATCAGTGCCTCGGGCAGCTCGAGTCCGGTGATCGACAGCACCAGTCCCGCTGCGCCGGCCAACACGATCGGGTTGCGGAACGGCGTCGTGACGGTCTTGAACAGGGAAACCTTGTCGACCTTGGTGGAGATGTCGAGAATCGTCACCGCGATCGGGGTGTAGATCATGATCTGGAACAGCAGCAGAGGAGCCACGAAGTTCGCGTCGCCCAGTACGAACACGGCGATCGGGATGCCCAGGTTGGCGGCGTTGACGTACGAACTAGCCAGTGCGCCGACGGTCGCGTCGGGCACGGTCCGTTTCAGGGCGAGCTTGGCTATGACGAAATAGATCGCTCCGACGAGCAGTGCCGTGGAACCGGCGACGGCCAACACGGGCGAGAGGATGACCGACAGGTCCGAGTTCGCCAACGTGACGAACAGCAACGCAGGGGTCGCGACGAAGAAGACGAGACGGCTGAGGACGAACTGGCCGTGCTCGCCGAGCACCTTCAAGTGGGCGAGGAGGTAGCCCAGGGCGATGACGACGAAGATGACGGTGAAGCCCTCGAGGACGCCGGACATCTACGGACTGCTCATCTCTGGATCGGGAACGACAGAGAGGCCACGTAGCCGATGGCTACGTGGCCTCTCCGAAAGAAAGTGTGGATCAGCGGCTGGTGAACGGCAGCAATGCCATTTCACGAGCGTTCTTCACCGCGACAGCGACCTGGCGCTGCTGCTGCGGGGTGAGCCCGGTGACCCGACGGCTGCGGATTTTGCCGCGGTCCGAGATGAACTGACGAAGGAGGTTGATGTCCTTGTAGTCCACCGTGGTCACCTTGGCGGCGTTCAACGGGTTCTTCTTCGGTCGACGGCCTGCCTCTGCGCGGACCTTCTTCGACGGTGCTCTCTTGACTGCCATCTGAAACCTTTTCCCTTTACCAGCTCGACTTGTGGACGCCTGGCAGTTCCCCGCGGTGAGCCATCTCGCGCATTTTCACGCGGGACAGCCCGAATTTCCGAAGGTAACCGCGCGGACGTCCATCCGCAGCGTCACGATTGCGTAATCGTACCGGACTCGAATCGCGCGGCAGACGCTGCAGTGCTGCTCGAGCCTGCGCACGCTCGGAGTCGCTGCTCGAGGGCTTGCGGATGGTCTCTTTGAGCTCCGCTCGACGCGTTGCCCACCGGGCGACGACGATCTTGCGTTGCTCGTTCTTCGCGATCTTCGACTTCTTCGCCACTGTCTACCGCTCCTCTCGGAAATCCACGTGCTTGCGCACGACCGGGTCGTACTTCTTCATCACCAGTCGGTCGGGATCGTTGCGACGGTTCTTGCGGGTGACGTAGGTGTAGCCGGTACCGGCGGTCGACTTCAGCTTGACGATCGGACGAACGTCCGTGCTCTTGCCCATCAGATCTTCTCCCCGCGTGCGCGCAGTCTTGCCACCACGGCGTCGATGCCGTCGCGGTCGATGGTCTTGATGCCCTTGGTCGAGAGCGTGAGGGTGACGCGTCGGCCCAGGCTCGGCGCGTAGTAGGTCTTGCGCTGGATGTTCGGGTCCCACCTGCGGCTGGTTCGCACGTGAGAGTGCGAGACCGATTTTCCGAATCCGGGGGTGCGGCCGGTGACTTGGCAGTGCGCTGACATGAGCACTCCTTTCTTACCGTTATGACAATCGTTTTCGACAAAGCGTGTTCTCGAATGTAGCGTGCATTCGCAGGTAATGACAATCGTTGTCGAGAAGAAGGGTGCTCGTGAACAACTCACCGGACGATCGAACCCCGATGGTCCTCGTCTCCGGCTGGACCGGAGCCATGGACGCGGTCGTGACATCACTGCTCGCGCCGGGCACCGTCGCGGTCCGCCACGATCTGAGCCGCGTCGCCGAAGGAGTCGTGCGTCGCACACTGTCCGTACTGGGGGAGGAACCGCGCGAGAGCATTCTGGAGCTGGCGCACGGCTGCGTCTCGTGCACCCTTCGGGAGGATCTACTGCCACTGTTGCGGGCACTGTCGACGCGCAGCAACGTCGATCGCATCGTGCTCGCCATGGACCCCGCGCTCGAGCCCGAGGCACTGTGCTGGGCCGTGGACAACGTCGTCGTTGCGGGTGTCGTCGGGCAGATCGACGGCCCGGCCTCGCGTGACGTCCGCATCGAGGCAGTGATCGACTGCCTCGACGCCGCAACCTGGTTGGCCGACGCCACCGGCGACGACGCGTTGGCCGACCGAGGCGTCGTCGCCAGTGGCGACGACGATCGAACCGTCGCGCAGTTGGTGGTCGGTCAGGTCGACTACGCCGATGCACTCGTCGTGACCGCAGGTTCCGACGTCGACGCGTGGGAACGCGCCCGACTCGCTGCAGTCCTGGCGCGGTTGGCCCCGAATGCTCCCGTCGTCTGGGTGTCCCAGGACGCACTGGTCGATGCCCCGGCACTTCTCGCGAGTGTCCCTGCCGATGCACGACGCGGTGCGATCAGCGACGCGCACTCACCGCTGTTGCGCGGACAGCCGCCACTGACCGTCGATTGCGGCATCACCCTGGTCGAGTTCACCGCCACGCGGCCGTTCCATCCCGAGCGGTTCCACGAGGCGATCGACGTATTGCTCGACGGCGTCGTCACCGCACGGGGGCGGGCGTGGGTGGCCACTCAGCCCGACGAAGCTCTGTGGATCGAATCGGCAGGCGGCGGCCTTCGCGTCGCCAGCGCCGGAAAGTGGCTTGCCGCAATGACTCCGGAGCAGCAGGACCGCGTCGACGCCACCCGTCGGGCAATGTCGGCGCTGCGGTGGGACGAGAAGTTCGGTGATCGAGACACGTCGCTGGTCATCCTCGTCCACGAGGCCGACCCCACCGAGATCGACCGAACCCTGCAGTGGGCGTTGGTGTCCGACGACGAAATGGCAGACCCTGCGGCCTGGTCCGCCTGGAACGACCCATTCGGTCAGTGGCACGAAGACCCCTGCGAGAGCAGCGAATCCCCTTACGCAGAACAATCACGAGAGGCAACAGAATGAAACCAGGAATCCACCCCGACTACCACCCGGTCGTGTTCCAGGACTCGAGTACCGGCAACAAGTTCCTCACCAGATCCACCGTCACGTCCGCCCGCGAGACCGAGTGGGAAGACGGCAACACCTACCCGCTGATCGTCGTCGACGTCTCGTCGGAATCACACCCGTTCTGGACCGGAGCCGCCCGCGTGATGGACGCCCAGGGACGCGTCGAGAAGTTCGAGAAGCGATACGGCCGACGAAGCCGAAAGGACTCCTGAATCATGGCTGTTCCGAAGAGAAAGATGTCGCGCTCGAACACTCGGAGCCGTCGCGCGCAATGGAAAGCCGTTGCTCCTGATCTGGTGACCGTGCGTTTTCAGGGCCAAGAGTTCAGGGTGCCGCGGAGATTGGTCAAAGCAGTGCAGACCGGGGTGTACGACCCGAGCTGACTCGCTACGGGTCTATCTTCACTTTCATGAACGATGGACCCAGTGCGCGAGATGTGAAGCGGTGGCGCCAGTACCTCGCCGACGAGCGAGCCGAGGCCGCCGTCTATCGCGATCTGGCAGGCCGACGGACCGGCGAGGAGCGCGAGATCCTGCTCGCACTCGCCGATGCGGAGGGCCGCCACGAGCAGCATTGGCGAAATCTGCTCGGTGATCGGGTCGGAATGCCGCTCAAAGGTGACATCCGCACTCGCATCCTCGGGGTGTTGGCACGTCGCTTCGGTTCGGTGTTCGTACTCGCGCTGGCCCAACGAGCGGAAACCCGTTCGCCGTACGCCACCGACGCCGACGCGACGGAGGCGATGACGGCCGACGAGCAGATCCACGCGGAGGTCATCAGGGCACTGGCGGCCCGCGGCCGCAATCGATTGTCCGGAACGTTCCGGGCCGCGGTGTTCGGTGCCAACGACGGACTGGTGAGCAACCTCGCTCTCGTTCTGGGTATCAGCGGCTCCGGGGTGTCCAATCAGATCGTCCTGGTCACCGGCCTTGCGGGACTGCTCGCCGGCGCGCTGTCGATGGGGGCGGGCGAATACGTCTCTGTCCGTTCACAACGCGAGTTGCTCGAGGCGTCGTCGCCGGACAGTGGGGCGCGCGATGCCGTTCAACACCTCGACGTGGACGCCAACGAACTGGCCCTGGTCTACCGAGCCCGAGGGATGACCCACCAGGAGGCCGACGCCAAAGCGGCGGAAGTGCTGCGGTCGCTTCCCGCCGAGGAGATGGCCCCCGAGGTGGACCAGCACGAGTCGATCGGTACGGGGCTGGGTGCGGCGGCAGCCAGCTTCTGCTTCTTCGCCTCCGGAGCCGTCATCCCGGTACTGCCGTACCTGTTCGGCCTCGAAGGCTATGTGGCCCTTGCTGTTGCGGCCGTCCTCGTCGGACTCGCGTTGATCTGCACCGGCCTGGTGGTGGGACTGCTCAGCGGTGGACCGCCCGTCAAACGTGCACTGCGCCAACTCGCCATCGGCTACGGCGCGGCCGGAGCGACGTATCTGTTGGGCTTGGCATTCGGTGGGGGTGTGTAGGGCCCGGCGTTCTGAGTAATTCGCTCGCGTGGACGAGGGATCGATCGATAGGGTTCCGGTCATGCGTGCAACCGTTCTGTCCGGTGCCGCTCTCGACACGAGAGTCGGTGTGAGCCTTGTGCTGCGCGCGCATTCACCGGAGCGATGCGCCGCTTTTTGCGGCAAACAAGCTCGGCTCGTGAATCGACCCATCGAATAGCGCCCTCTTGTGCAAGGGGGCAGGAAGGAACATCATGCCCCCGAACAAGGTGGGCTTGCGTTTGCTCAATTGGGCTTCACAGCTCGAGGACAAGACTCTCGAGCAGGCCCGTGAAACATCGTCGATGCCGTTCGTGCATCCGCACGTCGCGCTGATGCCCGACGCTCACAGCGGTATGGGAAGCGCAGTGGGAACGGTGATTCCTACGCTGGGCGCTGTCATTCCGGCCGCCGTCGGCGTCGACATAGGTTGCGGAATGATCGGCGTACGAACAGAATTCACACTCGACGACGTCGACGGCCGTAATCTGACTGACCTGCGACTCGCCATCGAGGCAAGCATCCCGCTGTCGCCGGGCAACTACAACGTCGGCGTCGACCGGTGGAACTTCACCGCTCCGAAGCTACTCGAACTCGAGGAGTTGGCGGCCACGGACGGTGTCGAGCTGAATCATTCACCGCAGTGGCGCGAGCAGCTCGGTTCGTTAGGCGGCGGCAACCATTACATCGAACTGTGCCTCGACGAAACCGATCGGGTATGGCTGTTTCTGCACAGTGGGTCGAGGGGCGTCGGCAACAAGATCGCCAAGAAGCACATCGCGATCGCACAGCGATTGTGCGCGCAGTGGTGGATTCCGTTGCCCAACAAGGACCTGGCATACCTGCCCGAGAGCTCCCGTGAATTCGGGCAGTACCTCCGAGAATTGAAGTGGGCGCAGCGGTTCGCATACCTGAACAGGGCCGAGATGATGGACCGGTTCAGTGCGGTATTCGCCGAGTGGATGGGAACCGACGACCATCGCGAGGTCGAACGGATCAATTGCCATCACAACTACACGGTGAAGGAGAACCACTTTCAGAAGGACGTGTGGCTCACCCGAAAGGGCGCGGTCGACGCACACGAGGGTGTCAAGGCGATCATTCCCGGGTCGATGGGAACTCGTTCGTACGTGGTCGTCGGCAAGGGCTCGAAGGCGGGGTTGTGCTCGGCGCCTCACGGTGCCGGTCGACAGTTCTCTCGGACCGAGGCCAGGAAGCGGTTCACTCACGAGAACCTGCGGGAGCGGATGGTAGGGATCGAATTTCGCGACAGTGCAGACTTCATCGACGAGATTCCCGACGCCTACAAGCCGATCGATGTCGTGATGGAGGACGCCCGCGACCTGGTGAGCATCGAGCACGAACTGCGGCAGATCCTCAACGTCAAGGGGACCTAGATCGACCTCCCGTCGTGCATGGAAATTCGTAGTGGGTTACGAAGATCCGTGCACGACGGGATTGTCCGCGTTCGTCCCGTTGTGCATCGGTGTTCTCGTGTTGTTCACCCAACAACTTCGCTTGGTTAACGGATAGAGAGAGCGTCACCGTCACCATCGAGGAATGACGCTCAATCCCGCAGGCGAAACCGTCGCAACCGGAATCCCGGGCACGCTCGCCGAGAACATGACCATGGCCGAGCAGCACGATTGGCATCGGTCGTTCCTGCGGCGGCACCCCGTCAGCCGACGCAACTTCCTGGTGGGAGCCGCCGCGACGGCCGCCGCGGTAGGCGTCGGGAACTCAGTGTTCGCGCGAACCGCGTACGCGCAGGACGCCCCGCTGGCCGTGGCCGGACGGCACATGGGCTTCGGAAACGACCCGGCGACGCAACTGCGGTTCTCGGCACAGCTTTCGAGGAACCCAGGGCTCACCGGTGTCTTCCTCGATCACGGCCCCACGCCCGCACTCGGCGCTACGACGTCGGCCGAGGTGCGCAACCTGATCAGTCAGGTTCCGCAGACCGACGGCGGAATTCTGTCGGCGGAGCAGTACTACGTACATGTGCCGGTCGACAATCTGACGCCGAAGTTGCCGCACTACTACCGCTGGCGCACCGCCGACGGCTTCGTCAGTGACATTCGGAGTGCGTCCCCGGCCCTGCCGACCGGTCGCATCGCACCGTTCCGGTTCACGATGATGGGCGATCAGGGCGTAGACGAAACACCCTCGCAGCCGCCAGGTTTGGTTGCCGGCGACTACGACGACCAGTACTACAAGGCGGACAACGAGCCGTCGGTCAAGCATGCGCGCAACATCAATCGGCAGATCGAGGCCTCGCACCCGGACTTCCACATCCTCGCCGGCGACATCGCGTACGCGGACCCGTCGGGTGCCGGTCTGCCGCCGCAGTTCGCGAAGCACGGTCAGACCCCACCGAAGGGATTCGACAAATTCAACCCGTTCGTCTGGGACGGCTATTTCCAGGCGATCGAGGCCAGTGCATCGACCGCGCCGTGGTTGTTCGCCACCGGTAACCACGACATGGAAGCGCTGTACAGCCCCAACGGCTACGGCGGACATGCCGCGCGGCTCGATCAGCCGACCAACGGACCCAAGGGATGCCCGTCGGCGTACTCGTTCGTCTACGGCAACACTGCCGTTCTCTCGCTCGACGCGAACGACGTCAGCTACGAGATCAAGGCCAACACCGGTTACAGCGGTGGAGCCCAGAACACCTGGGTGGAACAGACATTGGCGAAGTACCGTGCAGATCCGAACATCGACTTCATCGTCTGCTTCTTCCACCACTGCGCGTATTCGACCACGTCGACGCACGCGAGCGACGGCGGCGTCCGCGACGCGTGGGTTGCGCTGTTCGACAAGTACCAGGTGGACGTAGTGCTTCAAGCCCACAATCACGTCTTCGAGCGCACCGATCCCATTCGTGGCAACCGTGCGACGCGGGTCGCCGGTGACAACGCCACGGTCAACGGAAAGACCGACGGCACCGTGTATTACACAGTCGGCGGTGGTGGTCGTCCACGCTATACGTTCCAGGACGGTGAGGGCGTGAGCTACCGCGGCAACGAGTTGCCCGACACGGCAGTTCCGAACAGTTACGTATGGGCGCCGGACGGCACCAAGTCGGCCGAGTCCATCACCTGGTCTCGGGTGCGATTCCTCAACTACTCGTTCGTCAGAGTCGATGTGGTGCCGGGTATTCCGGGCATCACCGCCAGCAGGATGACGATCGGTGCAATCGACGAATACGGTAACGAGTTCGACCGTCTGACGTTCGAGCGAGACATTCCGGTTGGTCCGGTGTTCGGTTCGTCCTAGTGCCGGCGGCAGTGGTGGCTGAGTGCCGTGGAGGGCACCTAACCGCACCACTGTGCGGAGCGCACTACAACCACTTCTGACGCTTGAACACCACGAACAGTGCAGTGGAGCAGATCACCATGGCGATCAGAGCCATCGGATACCCGAGCTGCCACGTCAGTTCCGGCATGTCCTCGAAGTTCATACCGTAGATGGCGGCGATCAGCGAGGGCGCGAAAAGAATTGCGCCCCAGGACGAAATGCGTTTGACCTGTTCGTTCTGCTCCAGGCTGGCCACGGTCATGTTGCGCATCTCCTCGTTCTGCTGCTGCGCAACGATGGTCGAGTGCACGGTCAACGCATTCTGCAGGTTGGAGCGGAAGGACTCGATGCGGTCGGACACGCGGATCGCGTGATCGTGCACGTCGCGCAGGTATCGCTGCAGTTCCACGTCGACGTTGTACTTGTCCGAACCGCGCTTGAGTGATTCGATCATCTCGACGAGTGGCTTTGCGGCACGGTCGAATTCGGACACCTCACGGAGCAGTGAGTAGATGCGACGCGATACCGAGGGGTCGCCGGTGAACAGCTGATCCTCGATCTCGTCGATGTCGTTCTGCAATCCGGTCACCACCGGGACGTACTCGTCGACCACTTGATCGAGGATGCCGTAGAGAATTGCCTCGGGGCCGAGTTGGAGCAGTTCGGGAGATCCTTCGAGCCGCTTGCGCACCATTGCCAGATCGGGGGATTCGGCATGGCGAATGGTGACGACGAAATCGGGTCCGAGGAATATGTGCAATTCGCCGAATTCGACCTTTTCGGTCTCGTCGATGTACCGAGCGGGTCGGAGAACGACGAACAGTTGCTCGGCGTACCGTTCCAGTTTCGGTCGCTGATGGGCTGCAATGGCATCTTCCACGGCGAGGCGGTGCAGACCGAACTCGCCTGCTACAGCATTGATTTCGCTGATCTCGGGGCGGTACAGGCCGATCCAGGCCATGCCGTGCCGCTCGCGCATCAACTCGAACGTGATGTCGAGGCTCTCGGGATTGGCAGTGCGTTTGCCGTCGACGTAGACGGCATTGTCGATGATCGGCACCTGTTCGTTCACCTCGGTTCTGCGAAATTCTGCTGGGCACCGAGACTATCGCCTGCGGCAACCACTCCGACAGCCCAGCCGCCGTCGACGACTGGGCCGTGCGTCCGAGCTAGTGAACGGTTCCGGTGATCACGAGAATCGCGGCGTTCTTGTCGACCTCGACCCCCTTCTGGTAGTTGGTTCCGATTGCGGTTCCTTCGGTGTCGGATCCCTTGATGTTGACCGTGGTGAATCCCAGATCCTCGAGGGTCTGTTCGGCTGCGGTTGCCGTCATGTCGTAGACGTCCGGCATCTTGATCAGGTTGTCGGAGTTCGACGCGTTGGCGACGGCTCCACCGCCCAGTGTGAGTGCTGCGGCAGCTGCGACGGCTGCGATCGACTTCTTCAATCCAGTACGCATGATGTGCTCCTCGTTGTCGTGATCGGTGATGTCTCGAAGTTGCTCGCCGATGCTGTGGTGGACCTCGGATGTTGCTGTCAAACCCCTGTCAGCGCCGTGACATGCTGATCCGATGCTTCTCGACGTACTCGGATTGATCGGTATCGCGGCCTTTGCGGCGTCGGGGGCGTTGATCGGAGTGCATCGCCGGTTGGATCTGTTCGGGGTCTGCGTCGTCGGAATCACGACGGGCATCGGCGGCGGAATCATTCGCGATCTGCTGCTCGGCATCCACCCACCGACGTCACTGGACACGTGGCCGAACCTCACGGTCGGCTTGTTCGCCTCGCTGGTCGTGTTCGTTGCGCACCGACAGATGGGCAAGGTCAGGCGCGGTGTTCTGGTGCTCGACGCCTTCGGGATGGGACTGTTCGCATCGACCGGTGCGACGATCGCGTTGGCTGCCGGCGGTAGCGCGTTGGCGGGAGCTCTCATCGGCACCACGACGGCGGTGGCAGGCGGCGTGATCCGAGACGTGCTGGTCAACGAAGTTCCCCTGCTGCTGCATCGGGACCTGTATGCCCTGCCGGCCATGCTCGGTGCGACGGCCGTCGTGTTGGCCGATGCCGCGACCCTGCCGGAGAACGTGGGTCTGGTCGCGGGAACCCTGCTCGCGACGGGGTTGCGCCTGCTCGCGCTGTGGCGAAAGTGGAACCTCCCGCTGGCGAAGCACCTACCGACGCTCTAGGTCGCTATCCGCACCCCTCTCAGACATATCTCAGTCGACCAGGACAAACTGTACGAATGCGGATATTGGTGGTCGACGACGATCGGGCAGTGCGTGAGTCGCTGCGCAGGTCGCTGACATTCAACGGGTACACCGTGGACCTGGCGGTCGACGGGCTCGACGCGCTCGAGCAGGTCGCGGCGGCACGTCCCGACGCCCTGGTGCTCGACGTGATGATGCCTCGCCTCGACGGCCTGGAGGTGTGCCGTCGATTGCGCAGTGTCGGTGACGACCTGCCGATTCTGGTGTTGACGGCACGGGACTCGGTGTCCGAGCGTGTTGCCGGCCTCGACGCCGGTGCCGACGACTACCTGCCCAAGCCGTTCGCGCTCGAGGAGCTGCTGGCTCGCCTGCGCGCACTGCTTCGGCGTACCGCGATGGAAGCGGGCATCGACTCGGAGACCATGACGTTCGCGGACTTGTCGTTGGACCCGGTCACTCGTGAGGTCTCGCGCGCCGAACGCTCGATCAGCCTCACCCGGACCGAATTCTCGTTGCTCGAAATGCTGATGACCAATCCGCGTCGAGTCCTCACCAGAAGTCGCATCCTCGAGGAAGTCTGGGGTTACGACTTCCCGACGTCGGGCAACGCGCTCGAGGTGTACGTCGGGTACTTGCGGCGCAAGACCGAGGCGGAGGGGGAGTCGCGGCTGATCCACACCGTTCGCGGTGTCGGGTACGTCCTGCGCGAGACGCCCCCGTGATGGTCGCTTCGTTCGGGCGAAAGTCGGCCGACAATGTCGGCTCCTCGCCGACGGCGATGCGGCCACCGATGCCACTGACACGGTCGGTGTCGCTGCGGTGGCGAGTGACCTTGCTCGCGGCCTCCGTCGTCGCAATTGCGGTGGCGGTCATGGCCATTGCCGCGTACACGGTGGTATCCCGAGCACTGTATGGCGATGTGGACACTCAATTGCGTTCGCGTGCTTCGGCTCTGGCGGAGTCCAGTCTGGTGTCCTACGACCCGCGGTTCGTCGCTGGAGCAACGTTGTACAGCACCGATGTCAGTGTCGCGCTGATCTATCCGGACATGTCCAGCTACAACCCGCCCGGGCCCAAGGTGCCGATCGGCGATGCCGAACTCGCTGTGGTGAGCGGAGAGCAGGAATCGTCGCTACGCACACTCGACGATCAGCGGGTACTGGCGCTACGCACCAAGGACGGCAGCACTCTCGTCGTCGCACAGAGACTACTGCCGACCGGAAAAGTACTCGACCGTCTGGCGTGGGTGCTGCTGATCGTCGGTGCCTGCGGCGTGGTGCTGGCGGCTGGAGCAGGTATGGCCGTGGGGCGCACCGGTTTACGTCCGATCGCCCGACTGACCGCGGCTGCCGAACGGGTGGCACGCACCGACGACCTGACGCCGATCCCGGTGACCGGCGACGACGAGTTGGCGCGTCTGACCGAGAGTTTCAACACGATGCTCCGGGCACTGGCCGAATCTCGCGGCAGGCAGAGCAGATTGGTCGCCGACGCGGGCCACGAACTTCGCACCCCGTTGACTTCGCTGCGGACCAACATGGAGTTGCTCATCGCGGCGGGACGCCCAGGAGCGCCGTCCATCCCGGACGAGGACATGGCCGAGTTGCGGACCGACGTGGTGGCGCAGATTCAGGAATTGTCCACCTTGGTCGGTGATTTGGTCGATCTGGCGCGAGAGGACGCGCCGGAGACGGTGTTCGAGCGAGTCGATCTAGCCGATGCCGTCGAACGCAGTCTCGAAAGAGCACGCCGCCGTCGCAACGAGATCGACTTCGAGGCGACGTTGATGCCGTGGTTCGTCTACGGCGATCAAGCAGGACTCTCGAGAGCCGTGCTGAATGTGCTCGACAACGCGGCCAAATGGAGTCCGAGCGGTGGTGAGGTGCGAATCGCGATGCGGCAGATCGGCGATGGCCTGCTGGAATTGACGGTCGACGACGCGGGCCCCGGTATCCCCGAGGAAGATCGCGAGCTGGTGTTCGAGCGCTTCTATCGCTCGACGGCGTCGCGTTCGATGCCCGGATCCGGTCTGGGACTTGCCATCGTGCGGCAAGTGGTCGTCAAGCACGGCGGCACCATCGGAGTGGAGGTGTCCGAGCGGGGCGGCGCGCTGATACGAATCGTGTTGCCCGGCGAGGGTGCTCCTGATCCCACCACACTCTCGGCAAACTGATAGCCGGATCTCAGCGCGCTCTCAGTCCCGCCCTGCACAGTGAGTAGCAAGAAGGCGGGCGGACCTCGGATACCGAGGTCTCTACTGAAGGAAGCAGCAACGATGAGCGACGACCGTAACGAATCCGAACAGAGCGGACAGGGTGCCGGTGGCGAGCAGCATCCGGCGGACCGGGCTTCGCGCGGCGACGAGCAGAACTACTCGGCCCAGCAGCATCCGACTCAGCAGCATCCGACTCAGCAGTTCCCGCCGCAGCAGGGTTACCCCCAGCAGTACGCCGGCTACGGACAGGGGGCCTACCAGCCCGGCTACGGCCCGTACGGTCAGCAGGGCGATCCGCAGCACACCCAGGCTCACCACGCACAGCCCCAGCACGTTGCGCCGCAGTCCGATTCGGCACCGACTGCGGTGAAGTCCCGCCCGGGTAGGTCGGTACTGGTGGCCGGAGCCATCGCCCTCGTTCTGGTCGGTGGCGGAATCGGCGGCGCGGTCGGTGCGATCGCCACAAACAATGCCAACGGCAACGGCGGGGGAGTGACCAACTCACTGAACTCCACCGTCACTGCAGCTCAGCCCGCCGCCAATTTCCCCGACGGCTCGATTCAGGCAGTAGCGAACAAGGTTCTGCCGAGCGTCGTGCAGATTCAGGTGAAGGGCTCCCAGGAAGAGGGTGAGGGCTCTGGCGTCATTCTGAGCAGCGACGGCCTGATCCTTACCAACAATCACGTCGCGACGGGTGCGGGTGCCAACGGCAAGCTCACCGTCGCGTTCTCGGACGGATCGGTGGCCGACGCGACGATCGTCGGTGCCGACTCGGTCTCGGACATGGCCGTCATCAAGGCCGAGGGCAAGTCGAACCTGACGCCGATCGAACTCGGATCGTCCTCGAACCTCGAAGTGGGCCAGCAGGTCATCGCGATCGGCTCCCCGCTCGGCCTGGCCGGCACGGTCACCACGGGCATCGTCTCCTCGCTGAACCGGCCTGTGTCGACGTCCGGCGAGTCCGGCAATCAGAACTCGGTGATCGACGCCATCCAGACCGACGCTGCGATCAACCCGGGTAACTCCGGAGGCGCACTCGTCAACACCGACGGACAGCTCATCGGCATCAACACTGCGATAGCCACGCTCGGCGGCAGTCAGGGGTCCGCGCAGAGCGGCTCCATCGGGCTCGGTTTCGCCATCCCGGTGGATCAGGCCAAGCGCATCGCCGACGAACTGACCACGACGGGCAAGGCGACCCAGGCAATGATCGGCGTTCAGGTGCCGTCGCAGGACGACGCCAACGGAGCAACCGTCGTCGAGGTCACCGAGGGAGGACCGGCAGCAGCTGCGGGCATACCGAAGGGCGCGGTGATCACCAAGGTCGACGATCGCATCGTCGCCAGCGGTGACGCGTTGATCGCAGCGGTACGGTCACACGCACCGGGCGATTCGGTCACCATCACCTACACCGACGGCGGCAGCGAGAAGACCGCGACCGTGACTCTCGGCACCGCCGAGCCCGCAGCGGCGCAGCCACAGACTCAGCAGCAGGAACAGCAATTGCCGTTCCAGGTCCCGTCGTTCCCCGGTGGTCGCTGATGTTCGGAGAAGCAGGCAGGCAGAGCACGGTTGCAACGATTTACGCACAGCGTGAGCCGGGTGGAGGCCTTACTACTACGGTGAGCGGTATGGAACTCGACGCACCACTGGCAGGGCGCGCGTTGGTCGTCATCGTTGACGACCGAACAGCGCACAGCACCGAGAAGGATTCGAAGGGCCCACTCGTCACGGAGCTGCTGACCGAGGCAGGCTTTCTGGTCGACGGTGTCGTCGCAGTGACGGCGGACGAAGTGGACGTGCGCAACGCACTCAACACCGCGGTGATCGGCGGCGTCGATCTGGTGGTCTCCATCGGTGGCACGGGCGTCTCACCGCGCGATGTCACCCCGGACGTCACCGCGGAGGTCCTCGACCGTGAGATTCCGGGTATCAGTGAGGCACTGCGATCGTCGGGGCTGGCAGCAGGTTCGTTGGACGCAGGTCTGTCCCGCGGGCTGGTCGGTGTGTCCGGAAGCACCCTGGTGGTGAATCTGGCCTCGTCGCGGGCTGCGATTCGAGACGGGATGGCGACGCTGACGCCACTGGCGAGTCAGGTCATCGCCGAGCTGTCGGGATTGGACGCATAGCGATACCCATGAGCGACGAGCCGAACGACGATCGATCGGCCGAAGACGACGCGAGCCGGGCCCGAGCAGAACGGGCCCGGCTCGCTCGCATCTTCGGTGAGGTGCTGCCGGAGACGACCGGAGACGAACGGGGTGAGGGTTCGGGTGTCGAGAACGGCGGGTCGGCGTCGGACGAATGGTTGAAGCAACAGCGACCACCCCATTACTTCTGATGTGATCCACGACACATTTATTTGGCCTGAATGACAGGTCTGTTAGTTACTCGTTTACCTGCCGTTAGTGGCCGGGACGGCAGCGGAGGCCGGTCGAAGGGGCCGGTGACGGCAAGACGAGCGGTTCACGGAAGCGACGAATCGCCCGTAACGGTCGGGCCGCGATCGCTGTCTTCCCACATCAGGGCTGTTTTACCCCCAGTTTGGATGTGTAACGGTTCGGCGTCTTCCGGAGATGGTGTGACGCGGGTTACCACCAATTGTCGTGTGAAAGTTGTTCACGCCGCCGAAACACATCACGAGAGAGCAACTTTCCGACGCCGATCGTAGGGATTGTCACGATCAGGCATCTCCTCTAATGTTCCCCTCAGCTTCCGACAACCGGGGTGTGGGACCAACCGGTCCCGAGCCCTGAACTCGGAACTGAACAACAGGATGAGGCCGCCACGGTCGCATCCGGCTCGGGCTCGACTGCACTGAAGCAGCCGATCTAGTTCGAGGGTGAAAGCCACAAGCTTCCCCGTGCGACACCGCGCTGGGACTGAACATGATGAGGAATAAATGACGGAGATCCAGAAGTCGCGGCGTAGCCGGGGACTCAAGTCCATGAGCGCTGCGGTTGTCGCCGGCGCGTCGGTCGTCGGCCTGGTACTCGGTACCGGAACCGCGTCCGCTGCAGTGGACAGCACCAACACGGTCGTCGATGCCAACGGCAACGTCATCACCGTCTCGCTGTCCGACACCTTCATCAACAGCGTCTCGCCGCTCGACGGCAACCCGCTCACCCGTGAGTGGTTCGCCAACGGTGTCGCAGGCTGGACCGTCACCGGTCCCGACGCCGACGACTTCGAGGGCACCGTCGCCATCGGCTACCAGGTCGGCTACCCGATGAGCCTTGGTGGGTCGATCACCTTCGGTTACACCACTCCGAACATCAGCGCAGAGTTCACCCTCCCGAGTGACTCCCCGTCGGTGGACATCTCCACGAGCGACCTGCTCCCGTCGGTCGGCTTCGAGGCCGAGATCGCTCCCGGCCCCGGCATCGTCGATGCGACCGCAGCTTCCGGTGAGATCCAGGGCACCAGCGGCGACGCCGAAGGTCCCTCCGGCACCATCCAGATCGCCAACGCTCACGGCACCGCTACCGGCATCCTCGGTAACGTCCGCGTTCGTCCGTACGTCTCGGTCACCAGCTCCACCGGTGACGTTGCTGTCACCTACGGTGCACCGTGGACCTTCAACTGATCTCGATCGGTTGATCAACAGCAGCATCCTCGGCTGACCTAGCCGAAATCGATTGGGCCCGCCCGGGTTTCCCGGGCGGGCCTGATTGCTGTGTACTCGAAGAACCGAACGAATCGACACCGCAGAACAGTGCTCGGGTGCTGCCTGCGAGAAGGGGTCCGGGGGACCGACAATGAAAACGAAAGCTCTCTCTGCCGTCGCCTGCGCGGCATTTCTGCTTCTGGCCGGATGTAGCAGCGAATCCTCGGATGCTGCATCGGGAGAGAATGCCGATACCTGCACGGCCTTCGCGACGTCGCACAACGACTTCGTCGCCACCGTCGAAGCCGTCCCCACCGATCAGGCCGGTGTCGAGAAATGGACCGCGGACAAGGCCGCTTCGCTGAGTGAATTCACCACCCAGTCGGAGCAGGCGACAGGCGAGGTCAAGAATGCTCTGACGACTCTCGTGGCCGATCTGCCCGGCGATTCGTTGGAACTCTCCGAGCCGGACAGCGAATCCGGGCAGAAATTCGTCGACAATGCAAACGCCGTTGCGTCGGCTTGTGAAGCGGACGGCACCGCCGTCACGCTCGATGAGTTTCCGCTGTTGAAGTTCTAGTTTCGGGGCAAATGCTCGACGATGCCCTGCAGTCGACGGATTGCAGGGCATCGTCGTGTCGGTCGAATGAATGGTGTGCAGAAAAATATCGTCGATATTCGATTCGGTTTGTTGTACACATTGTGCATTTTTAGTGTCTTCTCTTGCTTTGTGTCAGCACAATGCCGGCGATTGCAGCGAATGGGGCCGTCAGTTTGCGAGCGCAGGCGCTGTTTAGGTAGCACAAGCAGGGACGGTATCTGTGAGCTGCTGAAACATGCATCGATATTGCGTCCGTTGTGGATGCTTCGTGCCGATTCGTGCAGTATTCTTCTGCGAGAAAAGATGTCTCCCGATCGGTCCGGCCATCGGATGGGGCATCGGCCGGTCATATGAGGGGAATCATGAACAATATTCGTCACTCCGCGCTGCGCATGGTCAGTCGAATCGCCGCAGTGAGCGCGGCTTCGGCCGTTGCCATCGGAATGCTCTCGGTCGGCGCAGCCAGCGCCGATACCTTCGTTCCATTGCCGAACGGCGAGAAGGTTGCGGGGCCGTACAAGATCTCGCACGTCGACGAGTCCGCGGTCATCTCGCCCGCGATCGCGAACAACCCGCTCAATCGAAACGGGTGGGTCACCGGCACCGCCACCGCCGACGTTCCCGAGGGAGTGACCGGAACCCTGAAGACGGGCTACCTCGTCGGTTGCCAGCTCGACATGGATGATCTGAGCCTCGACATGAACGCAGGCTTCGGTATCGAAGGCGGCAACACCAACATCATCACGCTGTTCCCCATCCCGTTCCTCATCGGCGGCGAAGGCGAGACCACCAACAAGTTCGACGGTGGCGTCGGAGTCAACGTCCCCATCAAGGACAAGGAAGTGGCACAGGTCGAGCTCGGCAGCAAGGACGTCAAGGGTCCGTTCACCGCAATTCAGTACCAGGACGTCGGGATCTCCGTGGAGAACTGCGGTGGCTACGCGCAGGCTCGCTCGTACACCACACTCGAACTCACCGGCAACTACCGCTACAAGGGCACGCTCTACGGCCAGCCGTTCAGCCTCGGCTGAGCTTCCCACCATTTCATTCACCCTCGCCTAGAGCGCGTGTCACTTTCCCAAAAGGGGTAGCTATGCAGAACACCACCACCATGCGGCGCGGATTCCAGATCGCCGCAGCCGGAGCCGTCGGCGCAGTCGCCATCGGGTTCCTGTCAGCCGGAGCGGCCAGCGCCGACACCTTCGTTCCACTGCAGGACAACGAGATCAGCAAGACGCTGATCGACGGAACCACCGTCACCGTCAAAGGATTCGGCCAGAGCGCGCTGATCTCGCCGTCGATGGGTGCCACACCCACCCAGCGCAACGTGTGGGTTACCGGCAACTACACCGTCGAGACGTCCAATGCCAGTGGCGGATCCATCGAGCCGGGCTTCCTGGTCGGCTGCCAGGTGGACTTCAGCGCCGCGATCGGTGCTGATGGAAACGCATCCTTCGGCCAGGGCAACACCATCGGCCTCGAGCCGGGCGACCTGAGCTCACTGACGATCAACCGCACTCAGCCGAACACGTACGACATCGGTGCAGGCGTCGAGCTGAGCCTCGCCCCCGGCCAGTTCAACGACGTCAAGCTCGTCGCCGATGAGAAGTCCGCCGAGATCGACGGTGTCACGGTGGCGACCGAGGTGTCGAACGAGTTCTCGTTCGACGGTAACGGCGGCGGCTACACCTACGCCGACGAAACCCTGAGCGTCGATGGATGTGCCGGCTACGCCGAGGCCCGTTCGTACGTGAAGGTCACCATCGACAACGATGCCGTCACGGCAACCACCACGCTGTGGGGACAGCCGTTCAGCATCGGCTGACACCACGGCCGAGATCGAACGAGGGAGCGGCCCTCCCCCCCTGAACGAATGAATGCGCCATTCACGCTGTCAGACAGCGTGAATGGCGCATTCATTCGATAGGGGACCCGACTGGCTCGGGTGCGCGAATCAGTCCTTGGAGTGCTTGCCGAGATCCGGTGCCGCGTCGATTGCCTCGCCGCTACCGCCGGTGGTGTCGGCTGAAGTCGAAAGCTTCTGTCCCGCTTCGGTTCCCCCCGCGAGGATGTCGCGAATCTGAACCAGCACGTCGACGTCGCTCAGTTCCTTCTCCGGCTGACTGACGAAGCGCTTCTTGGCCGTGTTCACCGGGAGAATCAGTACGAAGTAGACCACTGCCGCGATGATGACGAAATTGATGACCGCGGTGATGACTGCGCCGACGTTGACGAACGATTCCGGCGACGACGTGATCTGAAACCCGAAGCCGTATTCGTTGCTGCCACCGAGCGCTGCGACAAGGGGGTTGATGACGTTCGTCGTGAATGCGGTGACGATGGCGGTGAATGCCGCGCCGACGACGACCGCGACTGCGAGATCCACGACATTGCCGCGGAGTAGAAAGTCCTTGAAGCCCTTCAGCATGAGCCCTTCTCCCAACGTTCGGTTTGTTCTGTCTCGACAGACGTTAGTGCAGGGTGACGGTGATTGCGCTGACCAACGAGGCGGCCGCAACCGTTGTTGCATCGTTCGTCGGTAGAGCCAGCAGTACTACGCGGTCTTGCTGCCTGCTGCCACCGGCGTCGGCGGAGACGAGCACGACCATCGCTCCCGACGCGAGAACCCGGGCCGCGGGGACTGCATCGGGGTTCTCCTGAGACTCGACCGTCAACACGTCGACGCGGTCACCTTCCCGCAGCAGGTCGGTTACCGCAGCATCGGCCAGATGCACCGGTACGACGCGTGCCTCGGTCCCCAGGGCCGTCGTGCCGGTCCGAGATCCGAGCAGGCGTACGTCGGTGAGCAATTCACCCGACCGGACCGGTCCGGTGAGTGTTCGACCGTTCACGGCCTCGGACTCGACGAGTGCGCCCTCGGGGACGTTCGCCCGGTCCCACTCGGCCGCCGCCACATCGGCCGAGGTGAGTACGGTGCCGGGTGTCAGGTCGCGTCCGGCCGTGATCACTCGTACTCGGTCGTCATCGGCGGTGTCGTCGACGAACAGAACGGCGGCAACGGCGACCAGAACTCCCGCTGCGATCCGTCTGAATTTCGTGGATCCGACCCACGCCGGACGCACGGTGATGCGATCGAGCAGCGTCGAGTCGAGTCGATTCTTGCCGGCAGCCATGGCCGAAACGCTATCGGTGGCCGTTCCGGTACAGGCACCGAAAAGGCCGGGCTGTGGATAACGGCCCGGCCTGTGGATGAAGCGGAAAGCTACTGGCTGGCAGCAGCTTTCGTGGTGGACGAGGAAGACGAAGAGTTCGACGACGACGAATCGGAAGATTTCTTCTCCGCGGGCTTGGACTCGGACTTCGAGTCCGACTTCGCAGCGGCCGCATCGGACTTCTTCTCGCCCGCGCCCTCGCTGGAGGTGCCCCCGCCGCCGCGGCTGTCGGTGCGGTAGAAGCCGCTGCCCTTGAAGACGATGCCGACGGAGTTGAACAGCTTGCGGAGCTTGCCCGAGCACGCGGGGCACACCGTCAGTGTGTCGTCGGTGAAGGACTGAACGATGTCGAAGCGGTTGTCGCACTCGGTGCATGCGTATGAGTAAGTGGGCATCGTGTTTCCTCCGCGCTGGTCACCGAGGAAATTCGCCACTCTGCTGGCCGAGGCCGAACACCGCCGGTGTCTTGTCTGTTCGTCGAAACTGTCGAAACTGGGGAGAGCATTAGCACTCTACAGTCAGGAGTGCCAACGAATCGAATCGTAGCGTTATTCCGTACCCAAGCGTAGGAGTCCGCTGCCGGGGGTCAACACGTGCGTCACCGGTCTGTCGTGCGGTTCGGCGGGTAGGCGATCGACCAGTTCGTTCTCACGCACCACCGCGACCAGCATGGCGTCGCGCCTGCACAGATCGAGGGTGCGGTCGTAGAAGCCCGCGCCTCGGCCCAACCGGGTTCCGCGCCGGTCTACGGCTAGCGCCGGAATCAGCACCAGTGAGCAACCCGACACCGCATCGGGATCGAGCGTCGGTCCGCCCGGTTTCAACAGCCCGAACGGGGCCGTCACCAACGACTCTCGTCCGGCGTACCGAGCCCAGCGCAACGGACCCGGCTCGTGTGCACTCGGAAGCAGAACGGTCGACCCGGCCGCGGCCATGGCGTCGAGCATCTCGATCGAACCGGGCTCCCGGCCGACGGGAACATATGCGGCGATCACCGAGTGTTCGGCCGCCAATTCGCCCAGGACGTGACAGAGTGCGGAGGACTCCATTGCGCGTTGCGCACCGTCGAGCAGTCGGCGTTCGGCGAGAACATGCTTTCGCCATCGATCCTTGGACGTGTTCTCCGTGAATTCGGGAACGGTCACAACGGTTCGTCCTCCCTTCCTGTGCTGTCGTTCAACGATATGCACTCGGGGGTAAAACGCAGCACACGGCAAGCAGATCACCAGAAACCATGGATAGGGTGAGCACCATGACAGAAGCCGTTACAGCGACGACCGCCGCCACGCCCGTGCATTTCCGCACGGCCATCGTTCCCGCAGCGGGCATGGGTACCCGGTTCCTGCCGGCCACGAAAACCGTTCCGAAAGAACTGCTTCCGGTGGTCGACACTCCCGGCATCGAGCTAGTCGCAGGCGAAGCAGCAGATTCCGGCGCGCAGCGACTCGTGATCGTCACGTCCCCCGGCAAGGACGGCGTCGTCGCCCACTTCGTCGAGGACCTCGTCCTCGAGAACAAGCTCGAGGCCAGCGGCAAGCTCGAGATGCTCGAGAAGGTTCGAGTTGCCCCCGGTCTGCTCGACGTCCAATCGGTCATTCAGCACGAGCCGCTCGGACTCGGACATGCCGTCGCCTGTGCCGAAGAAGTCCTCGACGACGACGAGGATTCCGTTGCCGTTCTGCTTCCCGACGATCTCGTGATGCCCCGCGGTGTGCTCGACGTCATGGCCCGCGTGCGCGCCAAGCGCGGAGGCTCGGTGCTGTGCGCCATCGAGGTCCCCGACGACAAGGTCTCCTCCTACGGCGTCTTCTCCGTCGAGATCGTGCCCGACGCGGTCAACCCGAACGTCCTCAAGGTCACCGGTATGGTCGAAAAGCCCAAGCGGGAGGACGCCCCGTCCAACCTCGCTGCCGCGGGCCGCTACCTGCTCGACCGCGCGATCTTCGACGCTCTGCGCCGGATAAAGCCCGGTGCGGGCGGCGAGCTGCAGCTGACCGACGCCATTGCGCTGCTCATCGAAGAAGGCCATCCCGTGCACGTGGTGGTGCACCGTGGATCGAGACACGACCTCGGAAATCCCGGGGGATACCTGCGCGCTGCGGTTGACTTTGCTCTACAACGTGACGACTACGGTCCGGCGCTGCGCGAATGGCTGAACGAACGCTTGAGCGACAGCTGGGCACCGGAACTGACCACGTACGAATAGCATCGCGGGTCGATGCCATAGAGGAAGGGCCAGATGCGCTCGGTCGAAGATCAGCAGACCAGGGTGACCGCCGCGGCGGTGGCTCCACGGCCTGTCCGGGTCGCCATCTCGGAAGCACAGGGCCTGCTGTGTGCAGAAGAAGTGGTCACCGAGCGTCCCCTTCCCGGTTTCGACCAGGCAGCGATCGACGGCTACGCGGTACGGAGCGTCGATGTGGCGGCCGCGGGCACCGACCTGCGCAACGAGGACGACGAACGCATCGATCTGACGCTTCCCGTCGTCGGCGAGGTGTCCGCCGGATCGCGTCAACCCATCCGGTTGCAACCGCGTCAGGCGGTGCGAGTCGACACCGGCGCGCCGCTGCCGACACTGGCCGATGCCGTGTTGCCCCTGGATCGAACCGACAGCGGTCGTGCCCGCGTCAAGGTGTTCCGTCCGGTGCGGTCGGGTGACTACGTCCGCAAGATCGGCGACGACGTGCAGCCCGGTGACGTCGCGGTTCGCGCAGGCACGATCATCGGCGCGGCTCAGGTGGGGCTGCTCGCCGCCGTCGGGCGCGACAAGGTGCTGGTGCATCCTCGGCCGCGACTGTCGGTGATCTCCGTCGGTGGGGAACTGGTCGACACCGATCGGACCCCGGGGCCCGGTCAGGTGTACGACGTCAATTCCTACGCGCTCGCCGCCGCAGCGCGTGACGCCGGAGCCGACGTCAATCGGGTCGGGATCGTCAGCACCGATCCCAAGCGACTACGCGAGGTGGTCGAGGGCCAGCTCATTCGATCCGAGATTGTGGTCATCGCCGGAGCGGTGGGCGGCGGCGCATCGGACGGTGTGCGCGAGGCGCTCGGCGAACTCGGCGACATGGAAGTGGAACGAGTTGCCATGCACCCCGGGTCCGTCCAGGGCTTCGGTCAACTCGGACGCGACGAAGTACCCACCTTCCTGTTGCCTGCCAACCCCGTCAGCGCGTTGGTGGTGTTCGAGGTCATGGTGCGTCCGCTGATTCGGATCGCTCTGGGCCGACGGCAGCCGATGCGACGGACCGTGACCGCTCGAACCGTCGCGCCGATCACCTCGATCGAGGACCGCAAAGGATTTCTGCGCGGCCAGCTCATGCGCGACGAGGGAACCGGTGAATACCTGGTGCAGGCGCTCGGCGGCGCACCAGGATCCTCCTCGCACCTACTCGCGACACTCGCCGAGGCGAATTGCCTGGTCGTCATCGATCCCGAGGTCACCGAAATCCGCACCGGCGAAGAAGTGAAGGTCTCGTTCCTCGCTCAGAGAGGCTGACGCCAGTGGCGTGTTCAAGCGCCGCGGAGGGCACATAACCACGCCACTGCGCGTAGCGCATAACATCGACGGATGCCGCGAACGTGGTCGAGCCACCCAGGTTGGCCGGCGAAATTGGGTCCAGTGAGAGTGGCCGCCGGAACCGTCACCGTGCGGCCGGTACGGATGCGTGATGCGGCCGCGTGGAGCCGGATTCGCACGGAGGATCGCGCCCACCTCGAACCCTGGGAGCCCAGCGGAGAGGGTAGCTGGAATTCGCGGCATCACATCTCCTCGTGGCCGACGCTGTGCTCGGGCCTGAAGTCCGAGGCGCGCAAGGGGCACATGCTGCCGATGGTGATCGAAGTCGACGGTGAATTCTGTGGCCAGATCACCACCGGAAACATCGTGCGGGGAGCACTTCGATCGGCCTGGATCGGGTACTGGGTGTCCAAGGAGGTCAACGGCAAGGGTGTGGCCACCGCGGCCTTGGCGCTCGGGCTCGACCACTGCTTCGGTCCGGTCGGACTGCATCGCGTCGAAGCGACGGTGCGACCGGAGAACCTGGCCAGTCAGGCAGTGCTGCGCAACGTCGGCTTTCGTGAAGAGGGGCTGCTCTACAAGTACCTCGATGTCGACGGCGAATGGCGCGATCACAAGCTCGTCGCGATCACCTCGGGTGAGGTGCAGGGAACCGTCGTCGAGCGGTTGGTTCGCGCGGGCCGGGCTGCGTGGGCGTGATCTTCGCGGCCGCGGCGCGAGTACTCGTGTTGTCAAAGTGACAGGAGTGTAATTCGGGTCGGCGCGTCTGCGTCGTTCTCGTTCTTCCTCCGCATAGCCTGAGGACGTCTTTCACTGTCGCCGTCGTCCAAGGGGAGGAGAACAACGCCGATGCCGAACTCGATCATCTGGATCGGTCTCGTAGCCGTCTGGCTCTTCGTTCTTCTGCCCATGCTCATGACCAAGCGTCCGCAGATCATGCAGACCACGGACGCTGCCCTCGCCACCCGCGTGCTGCATCGGGGTGGCACCCAGCGAAAGCAGCGCGGCCCCGCGACCGGGCATCGCAGCGATCCCGACTGGCGACCGGAAGACGACCTGCGAGTCTCCGCGCCGGCCCGAGAGATCTTCGGTGCCGCGATCGCGACCGTTCGTCCAGACTCACCCGATCTACCCGGTACCGCGGAGGACCCGATGGACACTCACGCTGCAGACAGCGACCTCGACAGCGAGGCACCGGACACGGAAGCACCGCGCGGAGGTTCGCCCGCGCACGAACCCGGTGTCGTCGACGACGATTTCGTTCCTCGCCGACGCGGACGCGGTGGTTTCGATCCCGAGGCCGATGCGATCGCCCGGGCCGCGCGGTACGCATTCCGACAGCGCGCCGTCCTGGGCCTGGTCTTCGCGGCGATCACCACCGCAGCCCTGGCCTTCATCATCTCCCCGGCGGTCTGGTGGCTGTGTGGACTGTCCGTCGCTGTCCTCGTCGGTTACCTGTACTACCTGCGTCGTCAGGTGCAGATCGAGGAAGAGGTGCGCAGGCGTCGGCTCACTCGGATGGGCCGATCACGTCTCGGCGTGGAATCGGAAACCGACGAAGAGTTGGAGCTCGTCCCGCAGCGACTGCGTCGCCCCGGCGCGGTGGTGCTCGAGATCGACGACGAGGATCCCGAATTCGAGCACCTCGACCACTACGAGGAGCCGTTCCAGGCCCGTCGTGACGACGACCGGGACCTGCGCAGAGCCCAGGGCGCGTAACCGACACCCGAAGCGACTTTGCTAGAGTTACCCAGCCGGTCGACATGACGGCAAAGGGGCTGTGGCGCAGTTGGTAGCGCGTCTCGTTCGCATCGAGAAGGTCAGGGGTTCGATTCCCCTCAGCTCCACCGACACGAAGAACCGTCACTCACGCGAGTGGCGGTTTTTTCGTGGTCCCGGCAACTGCGGAGGCACGTGTTACCGCGAAGTGAATTCGAGATGGATTCATATCGAACGAATTGGGTGATCGGTTCGGGATTCGATTTCAGAAGGCGTGTTTCGCAAACTGCAGTTGCATAATTGCCGCACAAAACCGTCGATTCGATTGTTTGAAGCGATGCGACCCGACCGAAAGAACCTTTCGAGCCAGTGAGCTGCGGATATGCAATTCGGGGCAGCTTTAGGCAATTTCTGGAACATGTCGTAAGTTCGAATTCGTGGCTGAGCTGTATTCAAAGTCCGAATTTGTCAGGGGATCGCGATGAACACTCTCAGTGTGGTAATTCCGGTGCTCGACGAGGTCGATCATCTGGGTGAATGTCTGACGCTGCTGCTCGATCAGGGCGACGACATCGACCGCATCGTCGTGGTGGACAACGGGTCGACCGACGGCACGCTTCGGTTGGTGAACGACATCCGCGCGATCACGAACAAGGTCATGCTGGTCCACGAGCCCAACCGCGGCGTGGTCCACGCTCGCAACACCGGATTCGACCTGGTGGACTCGTCGATCATCGGTCGAATCGACGCCGATACCCGTGTTCGGCCCGGGTGGGCGCGCTCGATCGTCGACTTCTTCGACGAGCATGCCTCCGTCGCCGCCACCGGTGGCCGGACGTTCCTCTACGAATCACCCTGGGCTCGGCCCCTCGCGTGGATGCATTCGCGCGCCGAACGACGTGAGCCGACGGTGCGCGCCGCCCTGGCAGTATCGGGCAACAACTTCGCGATTCGCGCATCAGCCTGGCGCACGGTTCGCGATGCGGTCAGTGAGCGAACCTGTGTCCACGAAGACATCGATCTGTGCCTGTGCCTGGCTGCCGAGCGCTTGCCTGTTGCCCAGAACGGGTCGATGAAGGCCGCAGTGTCCGGTAGGCGCGCAACGACATCGCCGGTGAAATACGTCCATTATGCGTTGGCGGGCTACCGCTCCTACCAGGAGCACGGTCTGGCGTCGCGCAAGCTCGGTCGCATCGTGGCGATGGATTGGCTGATGCACACACTGCGGTGGCCGATCTCGCGACTGTTCGCCGCAGTACCGTGCCGGGCATTGCCGGTCGACGATCGTGCCGAGTCCGACGAACGGATGCGAGCCGCCGCGTGACGGCCGGTTCGCGTATCCGCGACTGGATGCGCAACCCGTCGGACGTCCGCTGGGCCCTCGCTCAGATGAGTCAGGCGACTGTCGTCTCGTTGGCGAATGTGCCCTTCTTGCCCGCCGTGCTGCGCGCATCGGTTCTGCGGCCTGCGGGTCTACGGACGACCGGTCCGTGCCTGATGTACGGCGGTTCCATGATTCAGGGGCAAGCATCGGTTCGATTGGGCACCGGCGTGTTCGTGAACTTCGGCTGCTACTTCGACACCGTTGCCGACATCGTGATCGGTGATCACGTCTTCATCGCGGATCACGTTCGCATTCTCACCAGTACTCACGAGACCGGGCCGTCGCATCATCGCGCAGGTGCATTGCGGGGAGAGTCGGTGGTGATCGGACCGGGAGCGTGGATCGGATCGGGCGTGGTCGTGATGCCGGGCGTGCACATCGGGGCCGGCTGCATCATCGGGGCGAACTCGCTGGTGACGGCAGATTGCGAACCGGACGGTGTGTACGTCGGGTCTCCGGCGCGCCGTCGCCGAGAGTTGAACGACCTTCCCGCAGCGCAGCAGTGGATCGGGGAGAAGGCCGATTTTCGTGATCGGGAAGCAATGCACAGATTGGTAATTCCTCCGAATTCCGAATTCTGATTCATAAAGTCCGAATAATTCGACGGGTTCTTTTCTTGAAGTAATGATGTAGCATCGTCAACGTCAGCGGCTCGAATTCAAATGCGTTCAGCGCCAATGGGTATCGAGCTACACGATTGCCAAAAATATGTCAGGGGTTGGCGTTGTGAATACTCTTTCCATTGTTGTGCCTGCGTTCGACGAGTCGGCTCACATGCGCGAATGCCTGGATGCATTGCTCGTTCAACGCGAACGCATTCACGAAATCATTGTCGTCGACAACAATTCGACCGACGACACGGCGGCCATCGTCGCGGAATACGCGCGGCGATTTCCGCAGGTGGTGCTGCTGCGGGAGTCCGAGCGCGGCGTCGTGCACGCACGCAACACCGGTTTCGATCACGCCCACGGATCGGTCATCGGCCGCATCGACGCCGATACCCGTGTCCAGGCCGGCTGGGTCGACGCGGTACTGGATTTCTTCGATCGCCGACTCGACTATGTCGCAGTCACCGGCCCGATCTACCTCTACGACTCTCCGTGGGCGCGCCCGTACCGGGCATTCGTCAACCGTTCCGTGCGGAACAGGCCTGCTGAGCAGTGGGTTTCTGCCGCATCGGGCAACAACTTCGCTATCCGCAGATCCGCGTGGGAAGCCGTTCGCGACAGTACGAGCCTGCGAACCGACCTGCACGAGGACATCGATCTGTCGCTGTGTCTGAACAAGGTCGGTCTGCGGATCGCGCAGATCGAGCCGATGCGCGTCGAGGTGTCCGGCCGTCGGTTACTGACGCCGCCGCTCGAGTATCGGCATTACGTCCGGAGTTCGTATCGCACGTGGGCCCATCACGGTCTGGCCAGTGGCTGGTTGCGCAGATTACTGATTTCGGACCTGGTTCTGCACACGGTGCATTGGCCCCTGACGCGAATTCTGTCGTCGTGCGAATCTCGGATTCTCCCGGTCTCGCATTCCGGAGCGAGCAACACGCCTGTGCGTGGTCTGTCGGATATTCGCGGCGAGAGTTACGTTGCCGCAGCGCACGGAAAGTAGATACTTCGGCGCTGTGTTCGTCCTCCTTCTTGCGTGAGGAATGCGGGCAGGGCCGCCGAAGCAGGTCCTTCGAGGACGGGCGGTCCGGGCCGGATTCGTGTCGGCGATCGACCGGAGCCGGCCTGGCCCGCAGAACCGGGGGATCGAGCACGCACGGGTGGGCCGCAGTGACCGGTGCGATGCAGCGGACCCTGAGCTTCGAGGCAGGAACCGTCGGCAGCTGTTGCGGCGATCGAGACGGGTGCGATGTTCGGTTGATCGTTCGACGATCCACCTACCAGTCGCGCCGGTAGATTGACGGGCGATATTGTGATCGGGCCGGTTCCGAACACAGGATCTGCCCCTGCAACTTCTCTACGGAGTGTGAATGTCGTTCGAGATCGTCGACCTTGACGAAACGTGGGTCGCTGGTCTTCCAGTTCGCAGCCCCAAACGGGCGCTCGGTCGCCTCAACGACCCGGCGCTCGATCAAGCATGGTCCGCTGTTCTCAATCAGGAGACCTCCGGTCCGCTCGCTTCCATTTATACGGACTACGCCCCCGGTATCGGTTCGTACAATACACAGGTAGTCGGTTATCTGTGTTCTTCACTCGGTCAGGTCGAGCGTGGACATCTGGTTGCGAAAGTGCCCGCGGCCAAATACGCGCGTTTTTCTGCGGTGGGGTATTTCCCCGAGGTTCTCACTCGATTGTGGACTCAGATCGATCATGCCGAAGAGCAGGGCGAGATCGTGCGATCGTTCACCGGCGACTACGAGTGCTATCCGCACGCGTACAAGATCGATCTCTATCTGGCGATCACTGCGCCCGGCGGTTCGTGATGACCTTCCGTGTCACGGCACGCAGCGCGGAGCTGTTCAGTGGGTTGGTGGCACCGCGGGTGGAGCCCGGCGCGGAATCGAGCGGTAGCGAGTGGATGCGATTCCTGCGAGATCGTGTGCGCGAGAAGCACATCGACGCAACCCAGGTGAGCACGGTGTACGTTCCGGATCCGCACGGCACGGTCAATGCGGTGGTCGCGGTCTCGGTGGACTCGCCGAGTGATGTGGCTGTGGGCGATGTGTTCGTTTCGATACCGACCGGTGTGTTCGCAGTATTCACGCCCAGTGGCGCACTGGCGGATCCGATCGAGGACGTATGGGCTCAGGTCGACGAGTGCGTTTTGTCCGGATCGATATTTCGCGCCTACAAAGAGGAAGTCGAAGTCGTTACAAATGCCGGAGAGGTGGAACTTTTCATTTCAATCGTTTTGTAAACGAGCCGTTCTTCCTGTAATTGTCACTTTCGAATCACAAAGTCGCCACCGGACCGGTTACTATTGTCCAGCGCTGGCAGCTCGATATGGCGAAGTGAATTCCACGTTCACCTCGATCGGCCGACGGGCAGGCAGCGCGCACAGAGCGTCGATGTCATGGCAAGGTCGACAGAGCAGGGGTGTTCCAACATGGTGAGACAACTCAGAGCAGAAGCCACACGAGCGGCCGCACTGCGCGCTGCAGCAGACCTCTTTCTCGAGGTGGGGCACGCGAATGCCACGCTGAGTCAGGTGTCGGCGCAGTCGGGCGTGACCAAGGGCGCGCTGTATTTCCACTTCGCATCGAAGGAGGAACTGGCCCGCGCGATCGTCGACGAGGGTCATGAGCGCGTGTCCACGGCGTGCGCGGGCATGGTCGACAGCCGCAGTCCGGCTCTCGAGTCGGTCATCGGAATCTCGTACTCGGTACTCGAGCTGGCCGCCTCGGACCCTCTGGTGCGCGTCATGTACCGGTTGCAGATGGAGATCGACGGATCCGACACCGCCCGCGGCAGCGTGTTCGGTACCTGGGGAAACATCTTCGAGCATCTCTTCGAGCGAGCCATCGAGCACGGTGATGTCGCCGACCATCTGGACGCGGGCAACGCGGCGCTGTTGATCTGCGAGATGCTGGCCGGCGTTCTGATGGTGTCCGAGGCACAATCCCGTCTCGAAGACGCGCCGTCGCGCATGGAGAAGGTCTGGAACACGGTCCTTCCCTCGCTGGTGCCGATCGACAAGCTCGCCTACTTCCGTGAGTTCGCGGCGCGAAGTCTGTCCAGTTTCGTACGCGAGAACATCACGTCGGGGTCCGTCACCGTCTGATCGTGTTCGTGATCTCGATGTGCTTGCCGCGCTTCGGGCCGCCGGGCACACTGTGTGACATGGAACACATCACGCACGATCGAAAGATGTCGGACAACGAGCTCCGGAAAGCGATCGGCACCCTGCAGCAACGCGCGGACGATGCCCGCAAGCGGGGTGCCGCCGATGACGCTGCCCGCATAGAGCGCACCATCGCGGACTACCGAGACGAGATGTCGCAAAGATTGTGACGCCCCTCTCGGTCGTCACCGCGTAGGGTCGAAATCGAACTGACACGTGTCGACCGGTGGGGGATACAGGTTTCGATGGCTACATACGATCTGCGCGGCAAGAAGACGTTGATCACCGGAGCGGGCAGCGGAATCGGTCGGGCAACGGCCGTCGCTGCCGCCGAGGTGGGAGCCGAGCTCTTCCTCACCGACATCAACGCCACCGGTTTGGCGGAGACGGTGGACATGGTCGGTCGCGCGGGCGGCACCGTCAGCCACTCGTTGCCGTTCGATGTGTCCGACTTCGAGGCGGTCACCGCCTTCGCGGACGACATCCATGCCGAGTTCGGCAGTCTCGACGTCGTGATGAACGTCGCGGGAATCTCCGCCTGGGGAACCGTCGAGAACCTCGAGCATCGGCACTGGAAGTCGATGGTCGACGTCAATCTGATGGGCCCGATCCACGTCATCGAGAAGTTTCTACCGCCGATGATCGAGGCCGGTCGCGGTGGTCATCTGGTCAATGTCTCGTCTGCTGCCGGTCTGATCCCACTGCCGTGGCACGCTGCCTACAGCGCCAGCAAGTACGGGCTGCGCGGAGTGTCCGAGGTACTCAAGTACGACCTCAAGCGCCACGGAATCGGTGTCAGTCTCGTGGTGCCCGGTGGCGTGAAGACCGGATTGGTGCAGACGCTTCAGATCGCCGGCATCGATCGTGACGATCCGCGCGTACAGAAGTTGCAACACCGATTCGAAAAGCGCGCCGTGGAACCGTCGGTCGTCGCCGATGCCATTCTCGCCGGCATCGCCAAACGCAAATACCTCGTCTACTCCTCCAACGACATTCGCTTCGGGTACTGGGTCGCGCGAAAGTTCGCCCCGCCCTACGAGTTCGTGCTGCAGAAGGCGAACGATCAGTTCTCCAAACTGCTCGAGCCGCGTCGAGTCGAGGGTTCGTCGAAATCGACATCCAGCGTGCGCGCACCCGGCCCCGAATAGGACAGCTCGTCGTGCGGATTGGCCAGCGCACAGCCGGCCAACGAAAGACAACCGCACCCGATGCACCCGGTCAAGTTGTCCCGAAGTCGGATCAATTGCTCTATCCGAGAATCGAGTTCGCGATGCCACCGCGTCGAGAGCCTGGCCCAGTCCTCACGCGTCGGCGTCCGCTCGTCCGGTAGTTCGCTCAATGCCTGACGAATGGTCGCCAGCGGGATCCCCACCTTCTGCGAGATCCGGATGAAGGCGACCCGTCGCAGAGTTTCGCGATGGAATCTGCGTTGGTTACCCGAGGTGCGGCGACTGCTGATCAGCCCCTGCTTCTCGTAGAAGTGCAACGCCGAGACCGCAACTCCACTGCGCTCGGACAGCTGGCCGGGGGTCAATTCGCGGACGTTCCACTCGGGCATCGGCACGACCTCGACAATACTTCAGGTCCTGATACCGGCGGCGACCGGCGAATGGGTTTACCGTTCGTTCATGAGTGTCGATGCGGCTGCAGGCCCGTTGGGTGCCGACTCGGAGGTGGGGGTGCTGCGCACCGTCATGCTGCACCGGCCGGGCGACGAGCTTCGACGCCTCACGCCGCGAAACAACGACCAGCTGCTGTTCGACGGTCTGCCGTGGGTGGATCGCGCACAGGACGAGCACGACGCGTTCGCCGATCTGCTGCGTGGTCGCGGGGTGACGGTGCTGCTCCTCGGCGAGCTTCTCACCGAGGCCATGACGGTCAGCGGCGCAGCGCGAATGCAAGGTATCTCCGCCGCTGTTGATGCCCGACGGCTCGGCCGGTCGCTCGCCGAGGACCTCGCCCAACACCTGCGGGGTGTCCCCGCGGCCGAATTGGCGCAGATCCTGATGGCGGGCATGACATTCGACGAACTGCTCGAGGCGGAGACGGGGGAGCCGCAGCTCAGTGGGGCATCGCTGGTTCGGCGGATGCATCACGGTGGGGACTTCGTCATCGATCCGCTGCCGAACCTGTTGTTCACTCGCGACTCGTCGTTCTGGATAGACGATCGAGTGGCGATCACCTCGTTGGCTCTGCCTGCCCGGGTGCGGGAGACATCGCTGACCGATCTGATCTACGCGTTCCATCCGATGTTTCGGGGTGTGCGGCGCGCGTACGAGTCGCGGACCGCACCGGTCGAGGGTGGTGACGTGTTGCTGCTCGCTCCCGGTGTGGTGGCTGTCGGAGTGGGTGAGCGCACCACGCCCGCCGGTGCAGAAGCGCTGGCGCGCAGCCTGTTCGAGGACGGTCTGGCGCACAGTGTGTTGGTGGTGCCGATCGCGCAGGAGCGCGCGTCGATGCATCTGGACACGGTGTGCACCATGGTCGATACCGATGCGGTGGTGATGTATCCGGCCATTCAGGACACGTTGTCCGCCTTCACCATTCGCCGCGAGGACACGGGAGTCAGTATTCGAGGTGCCGACCCGTTTCTCGAGGCGGCCGCCGCTGCGATGGGAATCGGCAAGCTGCGGTTGATCGATACCGGACTCGACCACGTCACCGCCGAGCGCGAACAATGGGACGACGGTAACAACACGCTGGCCATCGCGCCGGGAGTCGTCGTCGCGTACGAGCGCAACGTCGAAACGAACGCACGACTCGAGGCGTCGGGCATCGAGGTGTTGCGGATTTCCGGATCGGAACTCGGCTCGGGACGCGGCGGTCCGCGGTGTATGTCGTGCCCGGTGTCCCGCGAGAGGTTGTAGCGCTCTACAGGACGGTGTTCACCTTGTCGGCCGGTCGGGCGAGCACAGTGCCCTTGTCGGTCACCACGATCGGGCGTTCGATGAGAATCGGATGCTCGGTCATCGCGGCGATCAACGTGTCGGCGTCCGCGCCCGCGAGCCCCAGTTCCTTGTAGATGCTCTCGCGAGTCCGGATGGCCTGCCGGGGTTCGAGACCGGCATCGGCGAGAAGTGTACGGAGTTCGTCCTCGGTCGGAGGCGACTCGAGGTACCGGATCACACGTGGAACCACACCGGCTTCCTCGATCAGTTTCAGCGCTGTGCGAGAGGTGTTGCACCGCGGATTGTGGTAGATGGTCGCCGAGCCCGACGGGTCGTTCCGCAGGCTCCTCTCCCCAGGGACGGTCATGTTTGCAATCCTGCCACGCGGGTAGCCAACCCGACAGATTCACGCCAGGAACGGAGTAGTCGATATGACCGACAAGCGCATTGTCATTGCAGGTGGCCACGGCCAGATCGCCCAACATCTGACTCAGGTGCTCACCGCCCACGGAGACCGCGCGGTGTCGTTGATTCGCAACAGCGACCACGTCGATGCCGTCACTACGCTCGGCGCGTTGCCGCAGGTGATCGATCTCGAATCGGCTTCGGTCGACGATGTGGCCGCAGTGTTGGCCGGTGCCGACGCCGTTGTGTTCGCGGCGGGTGCGGGCCCCAACAGCGGTCCCGAGCGCAAGGACACGGTGGACCGCGCGGGCGCGGTGCTGCTGGCCGATGCCGCCGAGAAGGCCGGCGTCCGCCGCTACGTGCTCATCAGCTCGTTCGGTGCGGGCGAGCCGGTCGCCGAGGATCTCGACGACGGTTGGAAGGCCTACATCAAGGCCAAAACTGCTGCAGAAGAAGATGTTTCGGCCCGAGATGGACTGGACTGGACGATTCTGCGTCCGGGTAAGTTGACCGACGAGGACCCGACGAACTCGGTGGCACTGACCGAACCGCCGATGGACTCGGGTGAGGTAACCCGGGCCGACGTGGCCGCAGTGATCGCGCAGCTGCTCGACACCGGCGCGGCTGTACGCAAGACATTGATGCTCAAGTCCGGTTCGACGTCGATCGTCGACGCAGTCGACGCTCTCGGATAAGGCACCTACTGTGCGCGTGCATATCGATTCGTCGAACACGACCCCCGTGTTCGAGCAACTGCGGATGCAGATTCTCGGGCTGGTGCGATCGGGCGATCTCATTGCCGGGACCAAGATCCCGACGGTTCGCGGCTTGGCCGAGGAGCTGAAGATCGCGCCGAACACGGTCGCGAAGACCTACCGCGAGCTCGAGCAACAGGGCATCATCGAGACGCGAGGTCGGTCCGGGTCGTTCGTCGCGTCGGGCGGTGACCCGTCGCGTGACATCGCGGCCCGGGCGGCGACGGAGTTCGTCAGGACCGTACGATCCATCGGCCTGGACGACGACCAGGCCCGTTCGTTTCTCGAATCCGCGCTCAAGGGTGCCAGCGGCAACTGAGTTGACGCTTCAACCTACTTCTGTCAGGGTGGTGCTGCCCGTACCGCCCTGTCAGAAGGATGTGTCATGAATTCCACCGTCGTCCGCGACGCCGTCGCCCTCGTTGCTCGAATCGGACTGGGAGTCGTCTTCATCGCCCACGGGTGGCAGAAGCTCAACACCTACGGCCTCGATGGTGCCGCCGCGAGCTTCGAGGCGATGAACATTCCGTTGCCCACCGCGTCCGCGTACTTCGCGACGTTCGTCGAACTCATCGGTGGCGGAGCGCTCGTGCTCGGGATCTTCACCCCGATCGCTGGGCTGCTGCTGTTCCTGGACATGCTGGGTGCTGCCGTCTTCGTCCACTTCGAGAACGGCGTCTTCGCTGCGGACAACGGTTACGAACTGGTCGTCGCGCTCGGCGTCGGTTCGCTCCTGCTCGCCGCGTTCGGTGCCGGACGTATCAGCATCGACGGCGTCACCAAGGGCAAGACGGCACTGCTTGCATAGGTCGTTCCGCAGGCTCTGCTTCGGCCTGGCACGACCGCCCTACCGCCAACTCGGTAACCACAACTGTTCCTGCCACATCTGTGGCGTGATCGGCATTGCGGTGAGAATCGGCCAGAGCCAGACGAAGTTCGCTATCACCACGGCGAGGTACAGGGACACCAGCAGTAGTCCGGTACCTCGCCGTTCGGCCGATGCGGTGGCCTTGCCGATGATGTCGCCCAAAACCAACGCGAAGCCCATCACCATGAACGGGGCCAGTGCCACCGCGTAGAAGTAGTACATCTGCCGGTCGAGCGTGGTGAACCAGGGCAACAAGGCTGCGGAATAGCCGACGAGCACGGTGGCGTAACGCCAATCGCGTCGGACGAACACCGACCAGATCACCCAGGCCAGCATCGGCAGTGCCAACCACCACATCGCGGGAGTGCCGATCAGCATGATCGCCTTCACGCACGAGGACGCCGAGCACCCGGATACGCTCTCGCCGTCGGCGAAGTAGTACAGCATCGGCCGAAGGCCCATCGGCCAGGTCCACGGCTTCGATTCCCACGGGTGCCGGTTGCCTGCCGAATTGGTCAGGCCCTCATGGAATTCCAGCACGTTGCCGCTGTAGTACCAGAGAGAACGCAGTGCTTCGGGAAGGAACGAGAACGGCCCGCCTGCACCGATTCCGTTGCCGACCTCGTGCCGGTCCACTCCGGTCTCGGAGGTGAACCACGCCCAGTAGGTCATCAGATACACCGCGATCGGAACGACCACCAGCGCGTACAGCGCAGGGCCGATGTCGCGCAACGCCGTTCCCCGCCACGGGCGTCCGACGCCGTACGAGCGCCGCGCCGCCACATCGAATGCCACGCTCAGCAATCCGAAGAACGCGATGAAGTACAGACCCGACCACTTGGTGCCGCAGGCGAGACCCAGCATCACGCCCGCCCCGAATCGCCACCAGCGCACCCCCATTCGCGGCCCCAGAACACTGGCGTCCATTCGGCCGTCGGCGCGTACTCTCGAAAGTCGCCGCCGCATGTCGTCGCGGTCGACTACCAAGCAGCCCAGTGCCGCGGTGACGAACAAAGCGAGAAAGATGTCCAGCATGCCGATCCGGCTGCTGACGAACGTCACGCCGTCGACGGTCAGCAGAATTCCCGCGATCGCACCGACGAGTGTCGAGCGAGCGAGCCGGCGCGCGATCCGAATGACCAGCAGTACCAACAGGGTTCCGGCCACGGCCGAGGAGAAACGCCAACCCCACCCGTTGTAGCCGAACAACGCCTCTCCGACGGCGATCAGCTGCTTGCCGACCGGTGGATGCACCACCAGCCCGTACGCCGGATTGTCCTCGAGCCCGCCGCCGGTGAGAACCTGATACCCCTGAGGCGCGTAGTGCTTCTCGTCGAAGACCGGGGTTCCTGCATCGGTGGGGTACCGCAACATCGTGAAGCGCGTGATGGCGCAGATGACGGTGATGACGACGGTGACGATCCAACCGCGGCGGACATCGGTGTCGTGGAACCAGTCGCGCGCGGCAACGGTCGGCCCGGGACTGACCATCGACCGGTCGCCGGAGCGCTCAGAGGTCAGCAAGGTCACGTACCGATCGTAGGCGTTGATCGGTAGTGCCCGACAAACCGATGCACCGCGTACGGGACACTGGAGTCATGCTCATCCTTGCCGCCACCCCGATGGGCGACGTCGGTGACGCCTCGCAGCGCCTGCGCGACGCACTCGGCAGTGCCGATGTCGTCGCCGCCGAGGACACCCGGCGCACCAAGCAACTCGCCTCCTCGCTCGGCGTGGTGATCTCGGGCAGGGTCGTCAGTTTCTACGATCAGGTCGAGACGACTCGCCTGCCGGCGCTGGTCGAGGCCGTGGCAGAGGGCAAAACGGTGCTGTTGGTCACCGACGCCGGGATGCCGTCGGTCAGCGATCCCGGCTACCGCCTCGTCGCGGCGTGCGTCGACGCCGATCTGCCGGTGACCTGTCTGCCCGGTCCGTCCGCCGTGACGACCGCACTCGCGCTGTCCGGTCTGCCCGTCGAACGGTTCTGCTTCGACGGGTTCGCGCCACGCAAGCAGGGGCAGCGTCGCAGCTACTTTCAGTCGGTGCTCGCCGAACCACGCGCCATCGTCTTCTTCGAGGCACCGCACCGCCTCGTCGCATGCCTCGAGGACGCCGTCCACGTGCTCGGTTCCGACCGCCGCGCCGCGGTGTGCCGGGAGCTGACCAAGACCTACGAGGAAGTCCGACGCGGTGGCCTCGGTGAGTTGCTCGAATGGTCGAGGGCAGGCGTACGCGGCGAGATCACCGTCGTGCTCGAAGGAGCCGTCGCCGTCGCCGAGGAGCCCGAGGATCTCGTTGCCGACGTGGAAGCGCTGGTGGCGTCGGGCATGCGGTTGAAGGACGCCTGTGCCCAGGTGGCAGTCGACGGCGTCTCCAAACGTGAGGTCTACGAGGCAGTGCTCGCTGCGCGCAAGGAGCAGTAGCGCGTCAGCCGACGACCTGCTGACGCAGGCCCTCCGTGGCGGCCTCGAGGATCGTCTTGGTTCCCTTCTTCACCAGGAAGCCGGGAAGCGGGACCTTCGGGTCGACGGTCAGCTCGAACTCGACGTGGGTGGCGTCGCCCTTCGGAGTCAGGGTGTACCGGCCGTCCTGGGCCTTCTGTTGGGTGCTCTCCACGAGAGTCCAGGACACCTCGTTGTCCGACCACGTGTACTCGACGAGCTGTTCGTCGTTGACTCCGATGATCGAGACCTGCATCTTCACGTGGTGCGGCTTGCCGTCGTCGAACCGATCGACGACCTCGCACTTCTTGTGTACCGGGGACCACGAGGGAATGCCCTCGACGTCGGCGAGAACCTCGAGTACTGCCGCTGCATCCGCGTCGATGTCGACGGACTTGTTCACTGTGACTGCCATGGGGAGAACGTATCTCAGCTTTCTCTGCGGGGGCTGACGTTCCGCGCGAACTCGCCGATGGCTCTGAGCGCGCGGCGGGCCTCGGGGACGAAATCGGCTGCCTGGAACACATGAACCTGGTCCTCGTACACCTGCAACTCGCAGTCCACTCCGGCGACGGCGAGTCGCTGAGCCATGAGTTCGGCGTCGGCATAGACCATTTCGGTCGAACCGACCTGGATCAGCACCGGCGGAAGGCCGGTCAGATCTCCGTCGACCGGTGACACCCGCGGACCCACGTCGCCGTCGACGACGATGCGCGCATCGACGCGATCGGCCAGTGCAGTGAGTGCGGGAACCGCATTGGACGGGAAGACCGAACATTTCGACGCGTTCTCGTGGTCGAGTTTGCGGGTGGGGTCCATGTCGGTCAGGGGGGACATGGTGAAGATTCCTCCGGGCGCGGGCAAGTCGACGGTGCGCAGCGCCAGGGTGACCATGAACGCGAGGTATCCGCCTGCCGAGTCGCCGCCCAGGATGATCTGCTCCGGCCGGTATCCGGAATCGAGAAGGAAGCGGTACGCGTCGACACCGTCCTCGACCGCGTGGCTGATCGGATTGCGCGGCATCATGCGGTAGTTCACCGACAGCACCGCTCCGTCGACGTGTTTCGACACTCGCGAGGTCATTCGCCGATGGGTGCGCAGCCCGCAGCAGACGAAGGCACCGCCGTGCAGGTAGAGCACCACGCGATCGGACCCGGTGCCCTCGGCTCTGATCCATTCGGCGTCGCACTCGGCGAGCATGACGCGGCTGCGGGTGGTGCCGCTGATCTGGGGGACGAGCAGTCCGGCGTAATCGACCAACCCCATGGGCCACGGAAGTGACGGTGTCTGCGCCCAGATCGTCAGGAACGGTCGGACAGTGAGCTGTAGGCCCTTGGACAGAATCTGCGACTGCAGGCTTGCGCCGCGGACGTAATGCCTGCGTGCGGTGACTGCTGGGTCGGTCGATTTCACTACGGTGAGCGCCGGATTCATAGCCGTCGCCTCCATCCCCGTCGTCGGTGCACGGCGCATCTGCGCCGTGCGTCGGAACCCCGCTCTTGTTGGAACCCCTGGTAACGGACAATAGCGGGTAGCTTTTCGTGACCGGACGTAAGGTCGTGTTCTGAGTCACATTCGGTGCCGTACCGTGACCGAAAACAAATGGAAAAGGGACAGCTCATGGCACTCATGCCCATCACGGAATCGATGTTTCTGATCGCCGAGTCACGGGAGCACCCGATGCACGTGGGCGGTCTGGAGTTGTTCGTCCCGCCCGGTGATCCGCACGACTTCGCCGAGGAGGTACACCGCAAGTTCACCACCGGCGAGGTACACGAGCTCTTCCGTAAGCGCCCTGCGCGTCCGGTGCAGATCATGGGAAATCTGGCCTGGGCCTTCGATCCGGACGTGGATTTCGAGTACCACGTTCGCCGCACTGTGCTGCCTGCTCCCGGTCGGATTCGCGAGCTGTTCCAATTCCTCTCGCTCAATCACAGTGCACCGCTGGATCGGTATCGACCGATGTGGGAGCTGCACATCATCGAGGGTCTGGCGGACGGCCGAATCGCGTTGTACACCAAGGTGCATCACTCGCTGGTCGACGGCGTCAGCGCATTGAAACTGATGCAGCGCACGCTCTCCACCGATCCCGACGACCGAAGCGGAGTCGCCACCTGGGACCCGTCATTGTTCGGTAAGCGCAAGAAGCAGGGCGTCGAGGAGCAGCCGGGACGGCTTGCTCAGCTGGGCAGTGGGCTCTCGCTGGGACGCAAGATCGCGGGCGACCTCGTCGATTTCGCTCCGGCCTCGGCACGAATCGGATTGCGCGCGTTGAAGAAAGAAGGGGCTCAGCTGCCGTTGCAGGCACCGCGCACCATGTTCAACGTGCCCATCGGCGGCGCGCGCCGCTTCGCTGCCGAGAGCTGGTCGATCGAGCGGATCCGCACGGTCGGAACGGCTCTGGACGCCACGCTCAACGACATGGTGCTCGCGATGTGCGCCGGGGCTCTGCGCGCGTACCTCATCGATCGCAACGCGCTGCCCGAGGAACCGCTGATCGCGATGGTTCCGGTGTCGCTCCGCAAGGAGGGGGACGGCAAGGACGCCGGGAATTCGGTGACGACCATCCTGTGCAATCTCGCCACGGACGAATCCGATCCGCTCGTGCGGCTGGAACGAATCAAGGATTCGACCGTCAAGGGCAAGCAGATGATGAGCGAGCTCAACACCCTCGAAGCGCTCGCCGTGGGAGCAGTCACCATGGCTCCGTTGCTGTTCGGGCCGGTGCCGGGATTCGTCGACTACACCCCGCCGCCCTTCAACGTCATCATCTCCAACGTTCCCGGATCCAAGGAGGATCTGTACTGGAACGGCGCGAAACTGGACGGCATCTACCCGGCGTCCATCGTGGCCGACGGGCAGGCTCTCAACATCACGGTCGCCAGCAACGGCGACTCGCTGAACTTCGGACTCATCGGATGCCGACGCAGTGTGCCGCACCTGCAGCGAATGCTGACGCATCTGGAGAACACGTTGGAGGAACTCGAGAAGACCTTGTGAGTGCGGCTTCGCCGCATGTGAGCGAAACTTCGTAGCCCACTACGAAGTTCCACTCACATGCGCGGAGCGCTCTACTCGTACTTGGGGAACACCGGCGTCGGGGTCGGTAGTGCAGTGCCGGGCACCGAACGTGTTGCGATGTCGGTGAATTCGCGGTTCTGTGCGCCGAGCAGGTCGAGGATGCGCGACGCGGAATCGGGCATGACGGGCTGCGTCAGGATGCTCACGATGCGCAGCACCTCGATCGTCACGTACAGCACGGTGGCCATGCGATCGGGATCGGTCTTGCGCAGTACCCACGGCTGCTGCAGCGAGAAGTAGCGGTTGGTCTCACCGAGCACCGACCAGATCGCTTCGAGCGCGGAATGGATTGCCTGCACATCGAATTCGCGTCGGCAGAGCTCGAGGAGTGCATCGGCGCGGGCCAGCATCGCGTCGTCCTCGGCGGTGAATTCTCCCGGTGTCGGGAGAGCTCCGTCGAGGTTCTTGGCGACCATCGTCAGCGAACGCTGCGCGAGGTTGCCGAGTTCGTTGGACAGGTCGGCGTTGACGCGGGCGACGATTGCCTCGTGGCTGTAGCTGCCGTCCTGACCGAACGAGACCTCGCGGAGGAAGAAGAAGCGCACCGGGTCGAGGCCGTAGTTCTCCACCAACGATTTAGGGTCCAGAACGTTGCCGAGAGACTTGGACATCTTCTCGCCCTTGACGTTCAGGAACCCGTGCACGAACACTCGCTTGGGCAGTTCGATGCCCGCGGACATCAGGAACGCCGGCCAGTAGACGGTGTGGAAGCGGGTGATGTCCTTGCCGATGATGTGCAGATCGGCAGGCCAGAATTTCCGGAACGACTCCGACTCGACGTCGGGATAGCCGGCACCGGTGAGGTAGTTGGTGAGCGCGTCGACCCACACGTACATCACGTGCGCCGGATCGCCGGGCACCGGCACGCCCCAGTCGAACGTCGTTCGGGAGATCGACAGGTCGCGCAGGCCGCCCTTGACGAAGTTCACGATCTCGTTGCGACGGGTGCCGGGCGCGATGAAGTCCGGCGACGCGTCGTACAGCTCGAGCAGTTTGTCCTGGTACTGCGACAGCTTGAAGAAGTACGACGACTCCTCGGTCCACTCGACCGGAGTGTTCGTCTCCGTCGCGACGCGCGAGCCGTCCTCGGCGAGGGTGGTCTCGGCCTCGGTGTAGAACGCCTCGTCTCGTACCGAGTACCAGCCGGAGTAGGAGTCGAGATAGATGTCGCCGTTCGCTTCCATCCGCTTCCACAGTTCTTGGCTGGCGGCATGGTGATCGGCGTCGGTGGTGCGGATGAAGCGTCCGTAGGAGATCTTCAGCAGGTCCTGAGCGGTCTGGAATGCGTCGGAGTTGCGCGCGGCGAGCTCACGCACGTCCACGCCCTCGGTCTGGGCGGTCTGCTGCATCTTCAGGCCGTGCTCGTCGGTACCCGTCAGGAATCGCACGTCGTAGCCGTCGAGGCGTTTGAAGCGCGCGATGGTGTCGGTGGCGATGTACTCGTAGGCGTGTCCGATGTGCGGAGCGCCGTTGGGGTACGCAATCGCCGTGGTGACGTAGAACGGTGGCCGTGGGGCATCAGCTGGCGCAGTCATGGTGCGCCTACTCTAACCAGCGTGAGCAGAGACCGTCCCGCACCACCGTTGCCCGAGTCCGTCGGCACTCTCGTCGACGCGCACACCCACCTCGATGCGTGTGGGGCGACCGACGCGGCGAGTGTGGCCGCGATCGTGGACAAGGCCGAGTCCGTCGGTGTCACGCGGGTGGTCACGATCGCCGACGACCTCGATGCCGCGCGCTTCGCCGTCGACGCGGCGTCCTGGGATCCGCGGGTATGGGCCGCGGTGGCGATTCATCCCACCCGCGCGAACGTGCTCGACGACGACGCCAGGGCCGAGATCGAGCGGTTGGCGTCCGATCCTCGCGTGGTGGCGGTCGGGGAGACCGGACTGGACTACTACTGGCCGGGCAAGCTCGACGGGTGCGCCACGGTGGCCGAGCAACACGAGGGATTTCGCTGGCACATCGACCTCGCGAAGCGCCTGGGCAAGCCGTTGATGATTCACAATCGCGAGGCCGACGAGGATCTGCTGGCCGTTCTGACGGCGGAAGGTGCGCCCGAGACGGTGATCTTCCACTGCTTTTCCGGTGGTCCCGAGACCGCGAAGGCCTGCGTCGACGCCGGTTACGTTCTCAGCTTTTCGGGGACCGTCAGTTTCAAGAACGCGCACGCGTTGCGGGAGGCCGCGGTTCTGGTACCGGACGAGCTCGTGCTGGTGGAGACCGACGCGCCGTTCCTGACGCCGCATCCGTATCGAGGTGCACCCAACGAGCCGTACTGCCTGCCGTACACCGCGCGGGCGTTGGCCGAGGTTCGCGGTCAGGATCCGGCAGCGCTCGCTGCTCACGCCACAGCCAATGCGGAGCGGGTGTACGGCCTCTAGCTGCCGAAGTTGCGACGTGGGTGCTAATTCGTTACCGTACCGTGACCGAACTCGGGCGTTTCGACGCCGAAGTCACGCTCGCAACCGCCAGGAATACGAAACTTGTCGACTATCAGACGCCTCAACTCCGCCCGCTCGACCACTCTCTACCTGGTCATCGCGGCCCTGTTGATGACGCTCGTCGCCGGTGGTGTGATGGCCGTGAGCCGTCACAAGACCGTGACCATCGACGTCGACGGCGACATGATCTCGCTGAGCACGATGAAAACCGACGTCAGCAGTGCGTTGGCCGACGCCGGTTATGCCCCGTCGGACAAGGATCTGGTCGTTCCCGCTCCCGACTCCGGCCTGAGCGACGGCGACACCGTTGTCCTTCGCCGCGCCCGCGAGATCACACTGAACGTCGACGGCAAGCCCGAGGAGATCTGGACCACCGCACTGACCGTCGAGGAAGCACTGCAGCAGACCGGCCTCGCCGAGGACGTGCACGTCTCCGCCTCGCGCTCGGAGCGACTGCCGCTCGACGGCACCGAGTTGGACGTCGCACTGCCCAAGCAGGTCTCGCTCGTCGACGGCGGAGCCCCCGCCACCCCGATCACCCTGGCCGCACCGACCGTGCGCGAATTCCTCGAAGCAGCAGGCGCGCCGCTCGAAGAAGCCGACACCGTCAGCCCCGATCCCGACGCGACCGTGACCGACGGCGCCGAGATCGTCGTCACGCGTGACCGCACCGTCACCAAGACCGAGACCACCGATACCGATGCGCCGGAGCAGCGGATCGAAGATCCGACGATGAACATGAGCCGTACCGTCGTCGAGAACCCCGGTGCCCCGGGCGTCTCCGACATCACCTGGAAGATCAACATGGTCAACGGCGTCGAGGTCGGTCGCGAGAAGGTCGACGAGAAGGTGCAGGTACCCGCCCAGCCGAAGACCGTCCGCGTCGGAGCCAAGCCCGGCACCGAGGTGCCGCCGGTGGAGAACGGTGCGATCTGGGACGCGCTCGCACAGTGCGAGGCAACCGGCAACTGGGCGATCAACACCGGCAACGGCTTCTACGGTGGCGTGCAGTTCGACCAGAACACCTGGGAACGTCAGGGCGGCCTCAAGTACGCACCGCGCGCCGACCTCGCCACCCGCGAAGAGCAGATCGCAATCGCATCGGTGACGCAGAAATCGCAGGGCTGGGGCGCATGGCCCGCCTGCACCTCGCGCCTGGGTTATCGCTGACTGCCTTGGGTCATTCCGCAGGCTCCACTCCTGCCTTCCTGGGTCATTCCGCAGGCTCCACTCCTGCCTTCCTGGGTCATTCCGCAGGCTCCACTCCTGCCCACGTAGAGTTTCCGCCGTGTCCGAACATGTGAGGGGATCCGCGGCTCTGCTCGGTCCCGCCGAGGTCCGCTCCCTCGCAGCCGAGCTCGACGTGCGGCCCACCAAGCAGCTCGGGCAGAACTTCGTGCACGACGCGAACACTGTTCGACGCATCGTCGCCTCCGCGGGCGTCGGCCCTCAGGACACGGTCCTCGAGGTCGGCCCCGGCCTCGGTTCGCTGACTCTGGCGTTGCTCGACGTGGCCGAATCCGTCATCGCCGTCGAGATCGATCCCAAGCTCGCGAACCGTTTGCCCACCACGGTGGCCGACCGAGCCCCGACCCTGGCCGATCGGCTGACGGTGATCGAGGCCGACGCGCTTCGCGTCCGAGCGGCGGACATCGCGGGGGAGCCGACTGCACTGGTGGCCAACCTCCCCTACAACGTCGCCGTTCCCGTGCTGATTCATCTGTTCTCGGAATTGCCGAGCCTCCGTGTCGCGGTGGTGATGGTCCAAGCCGAGGTGGCCGATCGGCTCGCCGCGGTACCGGGCAGCAAGATCTACGGCATCCCCAGCGTCAAGGCCAGGTTCTTCGGTGACGTCAAAAGGGCCGGCGCGGTGGGCCGTTCGGTGTTCTGGCCGGTGCCCAAGGTCGAGTCGGGCCTGGTGCGTATCGATCGGTACGCCGAGCCGCCGTGGCCCACCGACACCGCGCATCGCAAGGCCGTCTTCGCGGTGATCGATGCCGCATTCGCGCAGCGACGAAAGACCCTGCGAGCGGCCCTCGCCGGCTGGGCCGGCTCCCCGGTGGCGGCCGAACGCCGGTTGCGTGAGGCCGGAATCGACCCGACGGCGCGAGGCGAAACCATCGACGCCGCAGCCTTCGTCCGCTTGGCCGCCACCGAAGCCTGAGGCCCCTCTACAGGTGGATGTCCGACAGTCGCGTCAGCTCGGTCCACGTCGACGCCTCCGCACGAGCGGCAGCCACCGGTGCATAGCGATCGGCCTCGATCAACACACCCAGCTCCAGGCCGGTCATCGACGCGATGTCGGCCACCGGAACCTGGTACGTCCGGTACGGGCCGAGGGGCGGGGGATCGGTCTCGAGTCGTAACGGCTTGTCGAGGATCGGATCGAGGGACGGCGACTGGTCGAGAACGTATCCGGTGCATGCGGGAGTCGAATCCTGCGACCATGCCGCGATCTTGAAGAACTGCCGCGGAATGGCGACACCGCGGTAGATCGGATCGTCGTCGGCGAAGATGCAACCGCTGAACACCGAGAGCTTTCGGTCGTACTGCTCGGCGTTTCCCAGTACGTAGTCCTCCAGCCCCAGCCACAGCGTCTTCGACTGATTCAGGGTGGCCGTCTGTGGCGCGCACACGGTGTAGTGGAACGTGTCCTCGTTGGCGCGCTCGGCCACCGCACGCTCACCCCACACCGGATCTCGCCTGCGAACCAGATGCCCGCGATCGAGGTCGTTGTTCTTGTACAGCTCGTTGCCCGCCTGCTGCGCAGCCGGTAGCCGATCGTCGAGTCGCCAGTTGTCTCCCCGCCCGACATCCTGCAGGCTCGCGCCGTCGATGTTGACGCCGGTGACCGCGGCGAGACGTCGGGCAGGGTCGATGGACACCGAGAAGTGCGTGTACGCAAGCACCACCACGTCGGCGCGATCGGGCAACGGAATGTCGATGTCGGCCAGGAATTTCGGGTCGAAACCGAGTGGTGTCGTCATCTGCCCATTGACTCACGGACCGGTTACCGGAGGGTGAACCGCCGCGAGGTATCGCTCGTTCAGTCTCGCGTGCCGCTCGGCCACGATGCGGCATTCCTCGCGCAGTTCCGGTGGATCGAGCACCGTGAAATCGGTGTCGAACGCCGCCAGCCACCGCGCGATCGAGGGCAGCGAATCCCCGGCCAACACCACCGCGCAGGTGCGGTCGTCGATGGATTCGAGTGTGCCCCACTGCTCGTCGATCATCGGCGCGATCGTCTCGATCGGGGCGTGCAACGCGATCCGCGCCTGAACTTTGGCGAACGCACGATCGATTCCCTTCGAGACGAACGACGCCGCGCCGCCCGGCGGCAGCGCCCGGGGCGTGAACCGCGGACCCGTCGGAATTTTCGGAGTCAGACGATCAACCCGATACGACCGCCAATCCTCCCGCAGTACATCCCAACCCAGCAGGTACCAGCGCGCTCCGACCCGCACCAGGCTGTACGGCTCCACCTCGCGCCTGGACTCGGAACCGTCGTGCTTGCGGTAGTCGAACCGCAACCGCTCGTGTCCGTGGCAGACCGCTGCCACCGTGGACAGCACCGACGCATCCACCGCCGAACGGGGTGTCTTCTCCACCACGTCGATGCGCAACGCGTCGAGCCGATGCTGGATGCGCGAGGGCATCACCTGCCGCAACTTCGTCAACGCCCGCAACGACGCCTCCCCGATACCCGCGACCGAGCCCCCGGCGGCGGACTGCAACCCGAAGGCCACCGCCAGCGCCTCGTCGTCGTCGAGCAGCAGCGGAGGCATCTCCGCGCCGGGACCGAGCTGGTACCCACCGCCGACACCCGGCGTCGCATTGACCGGATAACCGATGTCGCGTAGCTTGTCCACGTCGCGCCGCAACGTGCGAGGAGTGACGTCGAGTCGCTCCGCCAATTCCGCGCCCGCCCAATCACGACGCGTCTGCAGAAGAGACAACAGTCGCAACAACCGAGCCGATGTTTCCTTCATGGGCCCACGATGCCACCGAATGCGGACATATTCGGTCCGCATCGCCCGATCATCCCCGCCCCCGAAGTCCACTGAATGTGACATCGACCGCCCAAAAGTCCACTGAACGTCACATCGAGTACCCACCGGAGGCCGCCCTGGTGGTGAACTCGGGCGTTGTTTCTCCACTACTGTGGTTACTCGTGCTGTCTGTCGTTCCCACACCCGTCGTTGTTCGGGCCCCGTCGAAGGTGAATCTGCATCTGTCGGTCGGTGACCTGCGTCCCGATGGCTTTCACGAGCTGACGACGGTGTTTCAGGCGCTCTCGCTCTCGGACGAACTGTCGGTGATTCCGGCCAAGACGCTCTCGGTTCGGGTGCGCGGTGACGACGCGAGGGTGGTTCCCACCGATTCGCGGAATCTGGTGTGGAAGGCCGCCGAGTTGCTGGGGCGTCGGGTCGGGCGAGAGCCGTCGGTGGAGATCACCATCGACAAGGGGATTCCGGTGGCCGGTGGGATGGCAGGTGGAAGTGCCGACGCTGCCGCGACCCTGGTGGCACTGAACGCGATGTGGCATCTCGATCTCTCGCGTGACGAGCTCGACGAGGTGGCGGCTCAACTCGGGAGCGACGTGCCCTTCTCGTTGCACGGCGGAACCGCGGTCGGAACCGGTCGCGGGGAGAAGCTGCTTCCGGTGCTCTCGCGCAACAGTTTTCACTGGGTGCTGGCGTTGGCGAAGGGCGGTCTGCAAACGCCTGCCGTGTACAACGAACTCGACGAGTTGCGGGCCAAGGGCGATCCGCCTCGCCTCGGCGGCACCGAGGATCTGATGCATGCGCTGGCGTCCGGCGATGCGCGTGCACTCGCGCCGTTGCTCGGCAACGACCTGCAGGCCGCTGCGGTCTCGCTGATGCCGCAGTTGCGTCGCACGCTGCGTGCGGGAGTCACCGCCGGGGCATTGGCGGGCATCGTGTCCGGCTCGGGCCCCACCTGCGCGTTTCTGTGCGCCGACGCCGACGCGGCGGTGTCGGTGAGCGCTGAATTGTCCGGTGCCGGTGTGTGCCGCACCGTCCGTGTTGCGAGTGGACCGGTTCCCGGTGCTCGTGTTGTCACTAGTGAATCGATTGGTTTTTCCTGATGGTCAATCTCGTCAATCTCGAAAACGTCAGCAAGTCCTTCGGCGTCAAGCCACTGCTCGACGGCGTCTCGCTCGGCGTGCAGGAGGGCGAACGCATCGGCATGGTCGGTCTCAACGGCGGCGGTAAGACCACCACCCTCGAGGTTCTCGCCGGCATCGAACCGCCCGATTCGGGACGTGTCAGCCGGGTCAACGGCCTGCGCATGGCCGTCGTCACCCAGCGCGGCGTGTTGCCTCCGGGGTCGACCGTCGGCCAGGTGGTCCTCGACCCACTCGGAATGGCCGAGCACGAGTGGGCGGGTGACTCTCGGGTGCGAAACATCCTGACCGGCATCGGTATTGCAGACCTCGGGCCTGCGGGGAGTTCGGGACTCGACGCGTCGATCGACAACCTCTCGGGCGGCGAGCGTCGACGAGTTGCGTTGGCAGCGGCCCTGGTTCAGGATCTCGATCTGCTGGTGCTCGACGAGCCGACCAACCACCTCGATGTCGAGGGCGTGCAGTGGTTGGCCGCGCACCTGGTCAGCCGTCGCAGTGCGCTGGTGGTCGTCACCCACGATCGCTGGTTCCTCGACACGGTCGCCAATCGCACGTGGGAAGTGGTCGGCGGCGGCGTCGAGGCCTACGAGGGCGGCTACAACGACTGGGTGTTCGCGCGCGCCGAGCGGTCCCGTCAGGCCGACGCGTCCGAGGAGCGTCGACGCAACCTCGCGCGCAAGGAGTTGGCGTGGCTGCGCCGCGGTGCCCCGGCTCGTACCTCCAAGCCGAAGTACCGCATCGAGGCGGCCGAGGCTCTGATCGCCGACGTTCCGGCTCCGCGCGACTCCGTCGCGTTGTCCTCGTTCGCTCAGCGTCGTCTCGGCAAGGTCGTCATCGAACTCGAGGACGCGCGCCTGGAGACTCCCGACGGCCGAGAACTGGTGAAGGACTTCACCTGGCGTCTGGCTCCCGGTGAGCGCGTCGGCCTGGTCGGCGTCAACGGTTCGGGCAAGACCACGATGCTCCGCACGCTCGCCGGTGAACTGCAGCCTGCTGCGGGTAAGCGCATCCAGGGCCAGACGGTCAAGATCGGTTGGCTCAAGCAGGAATTGGACGACCTACCCAAGAAGCTGCGTGTTCTCGATGCGGTCAAGGAAGTGGCCGAGCGGATCACGTTGGGTGACCGCGAGATCTCGGCCGGGCAGCTCGCGGAGCGGCTCGGCTTCACCCCGGCGCGTCAGCGCACCCCCGTCGGAGATCTCTCCGGCGGTGAGCGTCGTCGGCTCCAGCTCACGCGCGTGTTGATGGCCGAGCCGAACGTGCTGTTGCTCGACGAGCCCACCAACGATCTCGACATCGACACCCTGCAGCAGCTCGAGGACATCCTCGACGGCTGGGCGGGCACCCTCGTCGTCATCAGTCACGATCGGTACCTGATCGAGCGCATCTGTGATTCCACCTGGGCACTGTTCGGCGACGGCAAGCTCACCAATCTTCCCGGCGGTATCGACGAGTACCTGCGTCGCCGGTCGGTTCTCGCGGCCGAGGCAACTCCGGATTCGTTGACCACCGGCGCGGTGCCGAAGAAGGCGACCCGGGATGCGGCGTCCGAGCGCGCGGCCCGTAAGGAACTGAGCAAGCTCGAAAAGCTCGTCCTTCGGCTCTCCAAGCGTGAGGTCGAGTTGCATGCCGAACTCGTCGACGCGTCCACCGAGCAGGGCAAGCTCGTCGCCCTCGACACCGAGCTCAAGCAGGTCCTCGCGGACAAGGATGTCGCCGAGGAACGCTGGATGGAGTTGGCCGCCGAGCTGGAGTAGAGCCTGCGGCACGTGAACGGAAATTCGTAATCTGCTACGAAGTTTCGCTCACCTGCGCGCAGCGCATACTGGAGTCATGACATCGGTCGTCGCGGAAGTACTCGGTTCGGACTTCGCCCGTCTGCATCCCAAGGTTCAGTGGCGCTTCGGATTGCAGTCCTCGGACGATCTCGCCCAGTTCGGGGTGGGCGTGATGGAGGAGATGACGCACTCTCGGCTCGTGCCGCCGCCGTTGCTGTGGGCCGGACGCAAGCGTGGGCTCTTTCCTGCGGGTGTGGGCAAGGACGTGCCGTTCACCATCGCCAACTATGCGTATGTCGACGAACTGGGCCGCGAGACAATGTCTTTCGTGCGGCGTTTCGCTTTCGCCGGTCGCCCGCAGGGAATGAACTCGGTGATGGTGTCCTCCGCCGAGTCCGACGCGTATGCCTTGGACTACCTGGGTTTCTCGTCGGACATGGTGGTGCACACCAGGTGTGAGGTCGATGCCGATGGTGGACTGGTGCTCGAGAGCGAGGTGCCGCGATTCCTGCTCGGCCCTCTTGTGCCGAAGTTGCCGAAGCCGGCGTCGGCGGTGACGATCGGTCGCGAGTGGTGGGATGCGGCCGAGGAGCGGCATCGCATCGAGATCGAGGTGAAGAGCCCGGTGCTCGGGCAGCTGTTTCTCTATCGTGGATGGTTCACTGCCGAGGAGCGGCCGTGTCCTCCCGCCGACATTCCCGCTGACGCGCGTCCACGGTCGGTCGAGTCTCGCGAATAGCGCTACTGTTACGCGTCGAACGAGGTGCGTGTGAAGGAGTCAACAGTGGCCGTTGTCGAAGCCGAGACCGTGGGCGGAGTGGGGCATATCGTCCTGAACCGGCCGGAGGCTCTGAACTCGTTGAACGGTGCGATGATCGACGGGATCCGCGCCGCACTCGATGCGTGGCGAGACGACGATGAGGTCACTTCTGTTCTCGTGACGAGCAGTTCACCTCGGGCGTTCTGCGCCGGCGGTGACATCAAGGCGATTCGGCAGGCCGTCGTCGACGGTGACCACGAGGCGGGCCCGGCGTACTTCGCGGCGGAGTACGACCTCGACGAGGTGATTGCCGGCTACCCCAAGCCGTACGTCGCCGTCATCGAAGCGGCGGCTTTCGGTGGTGGCCTGGGAATTTCGATTCACGGCAGCGTCCGCATCGTCACCGAGAACGCCGTGTTGGCGATGCCGGAGACGGCGATCGGTTTCGTGCCGGATGTGGGGTCGAGCTACTTTCTCTCGCGCCTGCCGGGCCATGCCGGACGGTACCTGGCGCTGACGGGAACTCGTATCACCGGAACCGATGCGCTCGCACTGGGATTGGCGACGCATTTCTGCCCGAGCGAGGTCGTGTCCGATCTGAAGGCGGACATCCTCGCAGGCATGGATCTGGACGAGGTGTTGGACCGATACACCACTGCGCCGTCGACCACCGAACTGTCGTTCGACGCGGAGGCGGTGGCTGCAGTGTTCGAGAGGAGCTCACTCGTCGACATCATCGATGCGCTGGTGTGCGACACGCCCTGGTCGCGGACGACGAAGACTCAGTTGGCGACGCTGTCGCCCACGTCCCTGATGGCTACCGACGCGCTGATCACACGCGGGGCCGACAGCACGTTGCGTGAATGCCTCGATCGGGAGTTGCGGATGGCGACGTGGATCATCACCGAACCGGACTTCGCCGAGGGTGTTCGTGCAGTGCTGGTCGACAAGGACCGAGCGCCGCAATGGAAGCCTCTGGTACTCGAGATGGTGCGACCAGAGGCATTCCAGCAGCTGTTGTGACCGGTAGGGGTCAGCGGTAGCCCTTGGCGGGGTTCTGCAGGTCCAGCACGATGGTCTGGCCGTTGGAGCGAACGTGGATCTCGGGGTTCTGCAGGCCACCCGAGACGAGGTATTCGCCGAGGAGCTGGAGCAGCTCGTCGGGACCGACGGAGGTGTCGGGGGTGCGGATGTCGCCGGTGCGGCTGCCGAGCTCGTTCTGGGTCAGGCGGCCTGCGATGCGTACCGAGGCGACGCCCATGGCGGTACGACGGTCCGGTCCCTGGCCGCGACCGAGCGACGGCGAGGAGCTGGAGCCGTGAGACGTGGAGCGGCCGTTGGTGGGCAGGCCGTGTTCTGAGATCTGATCGCTTGTAGTCACTTCAACCTCGTTCGATTCCGTGGCGGGCTTCTCTGGACGACGTCGATCCGCGCGGGGGGTCGTTGAATCCGTGACGGACGACGTTGCTGGTGCAGGCGTTGTTGCGGACGCCTTATCGGTGGACGTGGCCACTGCCTCCGAATTCTCGGTGGTAGAGGTCTCGGCCGCCTTCTCGGCGGGCGCTGCCGCCGAAGAATCGGTGCGGCCACCGGCGGGTGAAGTGGAGTCGGACTTCGGCGGCGTCGCCAAACGATGCGCAGGAACGCCACCGACCTTGATCCCGGCCAATGGGTAGTTCGATCCCTTAGTCATGTCGTTTTCCACTTCATCGTGATCCCAGGTGGTTCCGCGCCGAGATGTCACGATCGGGCATCGATCAGGACGGGCTACTCGGCGTCGAGCACGCAGAAACGTACTCGAAGTTTGTTCGGACACGCTGAGAGTATCATCACGATTGTTTACGACGCCATTTTTTGACCGAAGTTCTTGTTCTGAACTCTGAACCACACGGCAAAACCCCAGGCCACGAACGCGGCATACACCAGGTAGAGAACCGCGGAGGGATAGAACCCGGCGACGATCAGCAGCGGAACGCCCACGATGTCCACCGCGATCCAGATCAGCCAGAACTCGGTGAGTCCACGCGCCATCCCGAAGGTCGCCAGCATGGATCCGGTGAAGATCCACGCGTCGGCCCACTTGCCGAACGAGCCGAGGTAGCCGAACAGTTGCGCGAACAGCACCGTGCCGACGATCGCGACGACGATCATCGCGGTCCGCTCCCGCGCCGTGCCCCACCGCGGTAGAACCGCTGCCCCCGACCGTTTGGAGTCCCGCAGCCAACGCATCAACCCGTAGACGCTCACCGCGATGAACATCAGTTGTCGCCCGGCCTGGCCGTACAGATCGAGAGCCTGCGGAGTGTGGAACACGCCGCCGAGGAAGACAGTGAACAGCAGCGCATTGCCGACGATCCCCACCGGCCACGCCCACACGACGCGCCGCATCCCGCCGATCGCCGAGAGCAAGCCGAAACCGTTGCCGACCACCTCACGCCACAGAATCGGGTGCCCCAGTACGGAGAACTCTGCGTCGAGCAGATCGATCAGCACGCCGGTGCTACTGATCACCCGCGGCGACGAGTGGTTCGAGAGTCAGCTCGGGCATCTCCTTCTGGATGTACTGCAGACGCCACTTGTCGCTCACCAGTGCCAGCAGCGCACCGTCGGTGCGGGTGAAGACCTCGACTCCGCGCTGGCGACCCAACTCGACGGCCGAGGCCGCGTCGGTGCGTCGGGCAAGGGAGTATCCGAGCGGTTCCATTCGGGCGTCGACGCCGAACTCGGTCTTCATTCGTGCGGTGACCACCTCGAACTGCATGGGTCCGACTGCGGCGAGCACGGGGGAGGCGTCGCCGCGAATGTCGTTGCGCAGCACCTGAACCACGCCTTCGGAGTCGAGTTGCTCGACGGCTCGGCGGAACTTCTTGTACTTGTCGGCGCTGTCGACGCGCAGTGCCGAGAAGTGCTCGGGCGCGAACGACGGGATGGGCGGGAACTCGACCTTCTTGTCGGTGTAGAGCGTGTGCCCGGGGGCGAGTGCGGTCGCGTTGACGAGGCCGACGATGTCTCCCGGATAGGCGTTCTCGACGGTCGTACGATCGCGACCGAACACCGTCAACGCGTACTTGGTGGTGAACGGCTTCTTGGTTTGCGAGTGGGTGACGACCATGCCGCGCTCGAACACTCCGGAGACCACGCGCATGAACGCCAGGCGGTCGCGGTGCGCGGTGTCCATGCCTGCCTGCACCTTGAACACGACGGCGCTGAACGGATCGGTGACCTCGCGTACCCCGCCCGAGACGTCGTCGCGTGCGCCGGGGGCGGGTGCCAGAGCGACGAGGGTGTCGAGAATCTGCCGGACGCCGAAGTTGAGCATCGCTGAGCCGAAGATCACCGGCGACGTCTGACCGGCCAGGAACATCTCCTGATCGTGCTGCTGACCGCTCGAGATCAGCAGATCACTTTCCTCGACGGCGGTGTCCCAGTCGACGCCCTCACGTTCGGCGGCGGCCTCGGCCGTCATGAATTCCTCGGGCGCGATGGTCGCACCACCGGCGGTACGGGTGAACCGGATGTAGCTGCCGTCCTGTACGTCGAGCAGGCCGCGGAAGTCGCCGGCGATTCCGACGGGCCAGTAGAGAGGCGTCGGAGTCAGGCCGATCCGCGACTCGATCTCGTCGAGCAGCTCGAGCGGCGACTGGCCCGGGCGGTCCCACTTGTTGATGACGGTGATGACCGGGATGCCGAACTGGCGGCACACCTGGAACAGCTTGAGGGTCTGCGGCTCCAGACCCTTGGCGGCGTCGATCAGCATCACGGCCGCGTCGACGGCGGTGAGCACGCGGTAGGTGTCCTCGGAGAAGTCGGCGTGGCCGGGGGTGTCGACGAGGTTGATGACGTTGGTGATCTCCGCGTCGGGGGAGGTCTGGTAATTGAACTGCAGCGCAGTCGAACTCACCGAGATGCCACGGGCCTTCTCCATCTCCATCCAGTCGGAGACGGTGGAGCGGCGGCCGGCTTTGCCGTGGATGGCTCCGGCCTCGGAGATGACGCGTGCATGCAGGGCGAGGGCCTCGGTGAGCGTCGACTTGCCGGCGTCGGGGTGCGAGATCACCGCGAATGTTCGACGCCTCGCGACCTCGGTCTCGAGCTCTTTGGCCCGGCTGCGGGTGGTTCCGGACTCGTCGAGCGCTGCCGGTCCGGACCCGTCGATCGTGGCGTCGACGTCGGGGGTACTGGACGGGGTGCTCACGAAAACCTCATTCTCCTAGCAAGGGCGGCACCGAATCGGGCGCCGGGGCAGAAATCAAGGATACGCGGCCTGTTGCACCCTTCGGTCGGGGCGGGACTGCCTACTGTGGACGGTGGGCCGGGATTCCCTCACGAGGAGACGCGCGTTGAGCAAGTTCACCGAAGAGATGTTCGAGACCGCGAGCACCAGCAAGCACGGTCTGATCACCGGCGAGCCCGACGAGGCATTGCGACAGTCCTGGGGTGAAATCCACGAGCAGGCGCGTCGGATGGCAGGTGCGTTGGCCGACGCAGGCGTCGAACACGGAGATGCGATCGGCATCCTGGCCGGTCAGCCGGTCGACATCGCTCCGGCGTGCCAGGCGACCTGGATGCGCGGGGGATCGGTGACGATGCTGCATCAGCCGACACCGCGGACCGACCTCGCCGTCTGGGGTGAGGACACCGAGACCGTCGTGCGGATGATCGAGGCCAAGGCCGTGATCCTCGGGGCTCCGTTCGACATCGCCGCACCCGTGCTCGAGGAGCGCGGCATCACCGTGCTGAAGATCGAGGACATGAAGACCGGTCGCGACATCGATCCGGTGCCCACGTCCGAGTCCGATATCGCGTTGCAGCAGCTCACCTCCGGATCGACCGGTTCGCCGAAGGCCGTACGGATCACGCACGAGAACTTCTACGTCAATGCCTACGCGATGATCGACCGCATCGAATTCGATGTCGAAACCGATGTGATGGTCAGTTGGCTGCCGCTGTTCCACGACATGGGCATGGTGGGCTTCCTGTCGGTGCCCATGCAGGTCGGTGCCGAGGTCGTCAGTATCACTCCGCTGGACTTCCTGCGCTCGCCGCTGTTGTGGGCCAAGCTGATCCACAAGTACCGCGGAACCGTCACGGCAGCACCCAATTTCGCCTACTCGCTGCTGGCGCGGCGGCTCGGTCAGGCGGAGGACGACCTGGATCTCGACCTGTCGACTCTGCGCTACGCCTGGAACGGAGCCGAGCCGGTCGATCCGGACACCATGATCGCGCTCGCCGAGGCCGGAGCCCGGTACAAGCTGAACCCCCTCGCACTGGCTCCGGTCTACGGAATGGCGGAAACGACTCTGGCCGTGTCGATTCCGAACCCCGATCAGGGGCAGGTGATCGACGTGGTCGACGCGGACCTGCTCGAGACCCTCGGTCGTGCCGTGCCCTCCACTCGCGGTAACACCCGCTCGCTGGCGACGCTCGGCAAATTCGTTCCCGGGTTGGAGGGCCGTGTCGTGGACAAGGAGGGGCAGGTGCTCACCGCACGGGGCGTCGGCATCATCGAGGTGCGAGGCAAGGCCGTCACGCCCGGATACATCACCGTCGACGGCCCGGTGTCGACGCTCGACGCGGACGGCTGGCTCGACACCGGCGACGTCGGCTACATCACCGAGGACGAACTGGTGGTCGTCTGCGGGCGAATCAAGGACGTCATCATCATGGGTGGTCGCAACATCTATCCCACCGACATCGAACGGGCCGCGGGCACCGTCGCCGGTGTGCGGCCGGGCAATGCCGTGGCCATTCGGCTCGATGCCGGTGACAAACGCGAAAGTTTCGCGGTGGCTGTGGAAACCAACGACATCGACAAGCCGGACGAGGTCAGGCGCATCGAACGTGAAGTGATCCATGCGGTGCATTCGGAGGTCGGTGTTCGGCCGCGAACCGTCGCGGTGTTGGGGCCGGGCAGCATCCCGAAGACGTCGAGCGGCAAACTGCGGCGGGCGAATTCGGCGTCGCTGCTGAACTGAACCTGCAGGAGACCTCACGCCGTTCTTGCGGGGTGCGCGCGTGCGTCAGGAAGCGAGAACAGGCGCGCACCTCAGAACAGGGGTGTGAGGTCAGCGCGGGTGCACCGTGTTCTGTGCGGCCTCGAGTCCGGCCGAGAGCAGGAGCTCGGCGGCGTCGGCTGCTTCCTCGACCACGACGCCGAGGTCCTTGCGCTCGGCAGCGGAGAACGGCTTGAGCACGAACGACGCCGGATCCATCCGTCCCGGTGGTCGCCCGACGCCGACGCGCACCCGCAGATAGTCCTTGGTGCTCAGGTGCTGCGAGATCGAGCGGAGGCCGTTGTGGCCGCCTTCGCCGCCGCCGAGTTTGAGTCGTAGAGCACCGAAGTCGATGTCCAACTCGTCGTGCACCACGACGATGTTCGCAGGTTCGATCGAGAAGAAGCGCGCCAACGCAGCCACTGGTTGGCCGGACAGATTCATGAAGGTGCGCGGCTTGGCGATGACCACCGAGCGACTGCCGAGACGGGCCTGCACGATGTCGGAGTTGGACTTCTTGTGCGAGGAGAACGCGGAACCGATGCGTCCGGCCAGGGCGTCGGCCACCATGAATCCCACGTTGTGACGGGTCTTTTCGTACTGCGGGCCGGGATTGCCGAGGCCGACGATCAGGGCCGGCGCTGCGGGATCAACACTCACGGTCGTCATTGTCTCATCAGGCCTTCGAAACGAACGACGCGCTGCTCCCGAGGGAAGCAGCGCGTCGTCGAGCGTGCAGGTGGAGAATCAGCTCTCGTCGGAGCTGTCCTCGTCCGAGGACTCGGCTTCTTCCTGAGTCTCGGCTTCGCCCTCTTCGGAGATGGGCTCGGTGCCTTCGCCGTCGGCCTCGAGGTCTTCCTCGGACGGAGCCTCGACAACGTTCACGAGCAGCATCTCGCCGTCGGACACCAGCGTGACGCCGGACGGAAGGTCGAGGTCGGCTGCGGTGATCTGAGTGCCGATCTGAGCCTCTTCGACGGAGACGACGAAGTTCTCCGGGATCTCCAGTGCGTCGGCCTCGATCTCGACCGCGGTCGAGTCGGTCGTGACCAGGGTGCCCGGTGCGGCGTCGCCCTCGACGATGATGTTGACCTCGACGGTGACGCGCTCGCCCTTCTTCAGGACGAGGAGGTCGGCGTGCTCGATGCTGCGACGGATCGGGTGCACGACGATCGACTTGGTCAGCGCCAGCTGCGACTTGCCGTCGATGTCGAGGGTCAGCACGGCGTTGGTGCCGTCGTTACGCAGCACGGCTGCGAACGCGCGAGCGTCCAGTGCGAGGTGCTGGGGGTCGGTGGCGTGTCCGTACAGAACGGCGGGAACGAGGCCGTCGCGACGGGTGCGACGGGCGGCTCCCTTGCCGAATTCGGTGCGGACCTGTGCGGTGAGGTTGTTTACCTTCGATGCCATGGTGCTGGATGCTCCTGATAACTGTGGTTCGTGCGGCGTACTTCGTCGGGCAGTCAAGCTCGTCGGGGCGGACACGAACGAGCGCGGCCAACGGGGCCGAGCCGCGTCGATAACGGTGGATCCTGAAATCGTGGATCTACCCTCGCCGAGACAACCTGGGAAACAATACACGATGCCGCGCAGTGGCTTGGCTATGCGCCCCCTGGGGCACCTGTCCGCACCACTGCCAGCGCAGCGAGCAGATCGAACGCGATGCCCCGCGCGACCACGATCGCGTCATCGCGAGCCCCCGCTGTGCCCATCACCACCGCGCCCTCGTGCAGTACCGACAGTCGGGTTCCGAGCTGCTCGGCATCGGGGTAACCGGCTTCGGTCGCCAATCGCGCGAACAACGATCTCGTCCATTCCTTCTCGGACTCGATGATCGCGAGCACCGGGCTGCCGGTACCGCCGAACTCCGCGAAGGCGTTGACGAATCCGCAGCCGCGATGGTTGTCGCGCATCCACAGATCGAGGGCGTCGTACACCCCGAGGATGCGCGCGTCGCCGGATTCGAGGGATTCGACGTACCGGGTCACGTGATCGCACCACAGGCCGTATCGGCGGGTGAGGTACCGCTGCACCAGGCCGTCCTTGGAGCCGAATCGGTCGTACAGCGTTTTCTTCGTGGTGCCGGCCTCCTCCGCGATGAGGTCGACTCCGACGGCGCGAATCCCGCGGGCGTAGAACAGGTCGCTGGCGACGGTCAGGATGCGTTCTCCGGCGGGGGTGAGCGGCTTGTCGAGCATGGTTGCCTTTCGAAAGCGCTGGTGAGCGGCGGGTGCACTGCAAGTATACAGACCTGTATGTTTACATCGCTCCATGAGATCGAGAGTCGACGTCATTGCAGGTACAGCACTGGTGGTGCTGTGGAGTTCGGGCTTCATCGGAGCAGAGCTCGGAACCGCCGAAGCGCCGGCCCACACGCTTCTGGCCTGGCGGTATCTCGCCGCGGCGGCGTTGCTGATCGCGTGGTGCCGGTTCCGGAAACTGACCCCCACCTGGCATGCCATCCGAATCCATGCCGTCCTGGGCCTGTTCTGCCAGTTCCTCTACCTCGGTGCGACCATCACCGGCATCGGGATGGGCGTGCCACCCGGCGTCGCCGCCTTGATCGCCGCGTTGCAGCCACTGGTGGTCGCGATGGCATCGAGCAGGATCTTCGGCGAACGTCTGGGACGACGGCAGATTCTGGGACTCGTCGTCGGGATCGCGGGTGTCTCGCTGGTGGTGGTCGGAGACCTGTCCGGTGCCGACCTCTTCTGGCCGGTCTACCTGCTACCGGCTGCCGGAATGCTGGCACTGTCGGTAGGCACGATCGGCCAACGCGTGCTGGCACCGAAGGAGCCGATCGCGCTGGCGATGGCGATTCAATGTTCCATCAGCGCAGTCGGATTCATGACGTGGAGTGCTCTGGCCGGGGACGTCGCGCCGCCGATGACGACCGGCTTTCTCGCCGCCGTGGCCTGGACGGTGGTGCTCTCCACCTTCGGGGCATACGGCGCGTACCTGTTCGTGGTGCGTCGCAGCGGTCCGACGCGCGCCAGCGTGCTGCTCTACCTGACACCGCCGACGACCATGCTGTGGGCCTTGCTGATGTTCGGCGACGAGATCACCTGGCTCGGGCTCGGCGGACTCGTGGTCTCCGCAATCGGCGTGGCTGCCTACCTCCGCGGAACCCATGTGAGCGACGGTTCGACGGGTCGTTCCGCCGGCTCCACTCCTGCCGACCCTGCTACGAAGTGTCACTCACCAGCGAGCGCAGCGAGCATGGTGTCCAGTTCGGCGAACGCGACGAAATAATGCGGAGATGCACGCACGACGGCGTCGAGTCCCCGGCCCGTCATGTCCAGACGCGTGGAACCGCGATGGCTGACGGTGACCGTCACGTTTCGTTCGGCCAGTCGGTCACGCACGGCCACGGGATCCTCGCCGTCGACGGTGAAGGATACGATGCCGCTCTTACGGTCGCCGAGGTCGCGCACGGTCACGCCGGGAACCTTCCGAAGCCCCGAGCGGAGGTAGTCGGCACGTTCGACGACGGCGTCTTCGACTCGGTCGATACCGAGTTCGAGCAGGTAGTCGACGGCCGCACCGAGCGCGAGCCTGGCCGCGACGTCGCATTCCCAGAATTCGAATCGCGTGGCGTCGTCTGCCATCCGGTATGTCCGTCCATCGGTCCACTCTGCGCTGTGCAGGTCCAGGGCCGGCGGATGCAGCGTCGACGCCAATCCCGGACGCAGGTAGAGGAAGCCCGTTCCGCGTGGGCCGCGTAACCATTTGCGGCCGGTGGCCGAGAGGGCGTCGACTCCCAACTCCTCGACGTCGACGCGCAGCTGCCCGATGGACTGGCAGGCGTCGAGCAGGACCAGTGCACCGTGCTGGTGGGCGAGATCGGCCACGGCACGGGCGGGATTGATCAGGCCGCTGTTCGTGGGGGCGTGCACCACCGAGATCAGTTTCACGCGGTCGTCGAGCATCGATTCCAGTGCGTCCAGGTCGATGCGTCCCGATGCGTCGCTCGGCATGACCTCGACGGTCGCTCCGGTGACTTCGGCGCGGTGGAGGGCGGAGATGGCATTGCTGGCGTACTCGGCCTGGCACAGCAGGATTCGGTCGCCGGCCGAGAGCGGCACCGAGTAGAAGAAGTCCGTCCAGGCCCGCGTCGCGGACTCGCTCAGTGCAATGCTCGACGCCTGCGCGCCGATCAATGTTGCAATCGAGGTCTTGACCGCGGCGAGGTCGTCGAGTCGTTCGTTCGCGGCCCGGTAGCCGCCGATCTCCGCTTCGCGGCGTAGATGCGCGATCGCGGTGTCGAGGACGACGGTCGGGGGCAACGAGGATCCGGCGCTGTCGAGAAACACGCGGCCCGACGCACCTGGGGTGTCGCGTCGAATGCGGTCGTGATCGAGCATCGGTCGTCCTTTCGGTTGCGAACTCTCGGGCACCAGAGTTCCACAATCGGTAGCCTCGACCGGACGAGGGATCGCGGCGTTTTCGATCCTCGCAGCTGGGTACGTTCTCCGAGCGGAGAACGTGTTGAGTGCGGAAAGAAGGAATGAGTGTCGTCCAACGAGAAGTCTCTCGGGCTGAGCTCGCGCCCGGCAGCAGAGGCATACGTGTCGAAGGTGTGTTTCAAGCTGGGGCCACCGGCACTCGTCGGTGCCGAACTCGAGTGGCTCACCGCCCTCGACGACGGAACCCGTCCGACCCTCTCGGCTCTGGCCGATGCGCTCGGTGTTCACTCCCCGCGCAGTATCGATCCCGAATCACCCGCCCTGTCGTTGCCGGGCGGAAGCATCGTCACCGTCGAACCCGGCGGTCAGGTCGAATTGTCCAGTTCGCCTTATGTATCCGTTTCTCGACTCGCACCGATGCTCGACGCCGATGCCCAGCGGCTGCGGAACATCCTCGGTGATGCCGGCATCGACATGGCGTCCGTTCCGGCCGATACCGCTCGGGCACCGGAACGCCTCCTCGTCCTCCCGCGGTACTGCGCGATGGAGAATCGGTTCACCACCATCGGCCCCTTCGGGAAGTTGATGATGTGCAACACCGCTGCGGCTCAGGTGAGCGTCGACGCCGGACGTGATCGCGCCGAGGTCGCCGCGCGCTGGCACATGCTCCACGTCATCGGTCCTGCCTTCGTGTCCGCGTTCGCCCGCTCTCCTGAACTCGCCGGAGCACCTGCCGGGGACTGGGCATCGCAGCGGATGCGAACCTGGCTCGAACTCGACTCCAGCAGAACCGATTCCAGCAGAACTGCGGTTCCGAACACCGGTGACCCGATTGCCGACTACGCACGCTGGGCACTCGACGTTCCATTGCTCTGCATCCAGGGCGTCACGCAGAACTGGGAAGCACCTGCCGGCACCACGTTCGCTCAGTGGATGGACGATCCCGGCAGCGTCGGACGCGCGCCGACCTACAGTGACCTCGATTATCACCTGACCACCCTGTTCCCCAAGGTGCGCGCCTGTGGGCACTTCGAGATTCGCTATCTCGACGCGCAGCCGGACGGTCAGTGGGTGGTTCCGGCCGCGGCGTTCGAGGCGCTGCTGTCCACGCCCGAACTGGTGGCCCGCGCCACCGAGATCGGCGGCGGAACGGCGGGACGGTGGCTCGACGCGGCCCGGCTCGGGTTGGCCGACGACGACCTCCGCGCGGCGGCAACCGAATTGCTCCAACTCGCCGCGGAGGTCGGAGGCGAGTACTCCGAGTTGCTGTCGGCGGCATCTCGCCGGTGCGGTGCGGGCGAGCCCCCCAGTGAATTCGACACGGCGACACGGGAATTTCGGACTCGAAAGGAATCGGTGTGAGCGCCGAACAACTCAGGAACAGAATCGAAACGGTCCTCACTCGCAGTCGTGCCCGCAGCGGCGCACTCACCGACTGTGTGGACGAGACCGAACTGATGGCGCAGCATTCGCCGTTGATGAGCCCGCTGGTGTGGGATCTCGCGCACATCGGTAGTCAAGAGGAGCTCTGGCTCGTACGCGACGTCGGTGGCCGCGATCCCGTCCGTCCGGACATCGACGAGCTGTACGACGCGTTCAAGCACTCGCGGTCTTCGCGTACGTCGCTTCCCTTGCTCACCCCGGACGAGGCGCGCGTCTACGTCCGGACCGTGCGCGACAAGGCCTGGGATGTGCTCGATCACAGCACTTTCGAGGGTCGACCGGTCGAGAAGCACGGTTTCGCGTTCGGCATGATCGCCCAGCACGAACAGCAGCACGACGAGACCATGCTCGCGACCCATCAATTGCGTTCGGGGCCCGCGGTTCTCATGGCTCCTGCGCCACCGGCCTCGGTGGTGCCGGTGTCGGGTGAGGCCGTCATCGCGGGTGGCCCGTTCTCGATGGGGACCTCGCTCGACCCGTGGGCTCTGGACAACGAGCGACCGGCTCATTCGGTGCACGTACCCACCTTCGCCATCGACCGGGCACCGATCACCAACGCGCAGTTCATGGACTTCATCGCCGACGGCGGTTACCGACGCCGCGAATTGTGGACCGAGAAGGGTTGGCAGCATCGCGTCGACGCGAACCTGACCGCGCCACAGTTCTGGGAGTCCGACTCCGACGGAACGTGGTGGCGTCGCAGTTTCGGGGTGTCCAAGAAGGTTCGCCCGCAGCAGCCCGTGGTGCACGTGTGCTGGTTCGAGGCCGACGCCTACGCCCGCTGGGCAGGCAAGCGACTGCCGACGGAGGCCGAGTGGGAGAAGGCCGCGCGTTTCGACGCCGACACTCGCACCAGTAACGCGTACCCGTGGGGCGATGCCGAACCCACTGCAGCACATGCCAATCTGAATCAGCGGCATCTGGAACCGGCGGACGTCGGCGCCTATCCCGACGGTGCCTCCTCGGCAGGTGTGCATCACCTCATCGGTGACGTATGGGAGTGGACTTCCTCGGATTTCGAGCCGTACCCCGGATTCGAGGCGTTTCCGTACGCCGAGTACTCCGAGGTGTTTCTTCGTGGCGACTACAAGGTGTTGCGCGGCGGCTCGTTCGGCACCGACGAGGTGGCATGTCGGGGCACGTTCCGCAACTGGGATCACCCGATCCGACGCCAGATCTTCAGCGGATTCCGGTTGGCCCGCGACGTCGAGCCCAGCTGAATGTGCCGACATCTCGGGTATCTCGGCCCTCTCACGTCGGTCGGGGGAGTGCTCACCGGCGGCGATCACAGTTTGCGGGTGCAGTCGTATGCCCCCGACGACATGCGCGGCGGGGGCACCATCAATGCCGACGGCTTCGGGGTCGCATGGTGGCAGGCCGGTTCGGTTCGCAGCTACCGCAACGCCATGCCGATCTGGACCGACCCCGCGGTCGACGATGTTCTGCCGCAGCTCGATTCGACGTCGGTGATCGCCGCCGTGCGATCGGCAACGGTGGGAATGCCGGTGGAGCGATCGGCCTGCGCACCGTTCACCGACGGCCGTTGGGCATTCAGTCACAACGGAGTGGTCCGCGGCTGGCCCCACTCACTGACCGACCTGTGGTCCGAGGTGCCGCCCGAAGATGCACTCACGTTGCCGGCTCCGACCGACGCGGCCGCAGTCTGGATCGTTCTGCGGCAGTTGCTCGCAACCCTCGAACCGCCGGCAGCGCTTGCCGCATTGGTTCGGCGTATCGAGGCGCGCGCACCGGGGTCCAGGCTCAACTTTCTCCTCGGCGACGGGGAGAATTTGTACGCCACCGCAGTGCATCACGCACTGTCCGTCCGCAGTTCCGGTGACGCCGTCACGATCGCGTCCGAACCCACCGACGACAATTCCGACTGGACGCCCGTCGACGACCGCAGTCTCGTCGTTGCCTCGGCGTCCGAGTTGACCGTTTCCCGTCTCGACGAAGAGGAGCACACATGAGCACTGTCGAGGTACACCTCGCCGACACGGCACTGGTGGACGAATTGCGTAAGGACGTGCGAGACGGGTTGACGTCCACGCCGAAGTGGCTCTCGCCCAAATACTTCTACGACGCCGTGGGCAGCGAGCTGTTCGAGCGGATCACCGAGCTGCCCGAGTACTTTCCGACCCGCACCGAACGTGCCCTGCTCGAAGAGCATGCCCTCGACATCGCCGAGGCGACCGAATCCACCATGTTGATCGAGCTCGGGTCGGGCTCGTCGGAGAAGACGAAGATCCTGCTCGCTGCAGGGGCCAAGCACGGTTCGTTGAAGACCTATGTGCCGCAGGATGTGTCGGTCACGGCGCTCGAGGGAGCCATCGAGCAGATCGCCCAGGAGTTTCCCGCTCTCGAGGTGCACGGCATCGTCAGCGACTTCACCGATACTCTGCACAATCTGCCCGGTGGGGGCGCGCGCACCATCGCGTTTCTCGGTGGCACCCTGGGCAACCTCATCCCCGAGGAGCGCGAGGACTTTCTGAAGGCGATCGCAGGCGCGCTCGATCCAGGGGAGCACTTGCTCCTCGGCGTCGGACTGGTCATCGACCCGGACGTGCTGGTTCCGGCGTACGACGACGCGGCGGGGGTGACGGCGCAGTTCAATCGAAACGTGCTGTCGGTGATCAACTCTCGCCTGGGTGGCACTTTCGATCCCGATGCGTTCGAGCACGTCGCGCTGTGGAACGCCGAGCAGGAGTGGATCGAGATGCGACTGCGGGCCACATCGACGCAGGAGGTGTATGTCGCCGATCTCGATCTGCACGTGCATTTCGAGGCGGGCGAGGAATTGCGCACCGAGATCTCGGCGAAGTTCCGACCGGACGGCATCACCGCAGAACTGGCTGCAGCGGGATTCGGCGTCGAGCATCTGTGGTCCGACTCCGAATCCCGGTTCGCGCTCATTCTGGCGGGTCGAGTGTGAACGAGCCCTCGACTACTCGGAGGCAGTGACGCCCAGGTGCTGAGTACCGATGACCCCGAGCAGATTCAATTTCTCGCGGGCGTCGGTTCCCGGCTGCGGCGAATAGACCAGGAGATGCTGGCCCTCTCGCTGGGTCACGAGGGTCTCGCAATGAACGGCGATCACGCCGAGTTCGGGATGCACGAAGCGTTTGGACGCCGACGTCTTGTATGCGACTCGGTGCTCGCTCCAAATCGTCTCGAACTCGGAGCTGGCGGCGCGTAGACGCTCGACCAGTACAGCGACCTCGGGATCGCCCGCTCGCCTGGCCGACACTGCTCGGAGATCGGCTACGTGTTTGTGGCCCATCCGATCCCAGTCCTCGCGGACGAAGTTGCGGCGCGTGCCGGGATCGGTGAACCACCGCCACACCACGTACCTGTCGAGCCCGGTGTACTTGCGCGGGTCCTCGGCCAGCGCGAGGTACATCGCGTTGTGCGCCAGGATCTCGCCGAGGTCTGTCACGACGCAGGCCGGCGTGTCGTCGAGCTTGGTCAGCAGGTGCATCAGGCCGGGCCCGACGTGCTTGTCCGCGCCGACACGGGTGGGCGGTGCCTGGCCGGCGAGGATGTAGAGATGGTCGCGCTCGTCGTCGTCCAATCTCAGCGCGCGGGCGAGCGAACCGAGAATCTGCGTGGACGGATGCGGCCCACGACGCTGTTCGAGGCGGGTGTAGTAATCGGTGGACATCCCGGCCAGCAGTGCCACTTCGTCGCGGCGCAGCCCCGGCGTGCGGCGGCGCGGTCCGGGTGACACACCGACGTCCTCGGGCGTCAGCAGCGCCCGTCGTCGTCGGAGAAAGTCGGCCAGTTCGTCACGTTCCACTCGCTCAGTGTCCACCGAATCGTCGAGCCGAACCAGGGACGGGCAGTCCCCTGACAACCGCTCTCTGGCGCGACAATCGCCACAGAGCACACAGTGGACGGCATGAACAGAACACGATTGGGAAATACCGGACCCACGGTGTCGCGCATCGGTCTCGGTGCCATGGGTATGTCCGGCGCATACGGCGATTCCAGCGACGGCGAATCGATCCGCACCATCCACGCTGCGCTCGACGCCGGCGTCGACCTGGTCGACACAGGCGACTTCTACGGTGCCGGCCACAACGAGATGCTCATCGGTCGGGCACTGAGCGAGCGCAACCGCGACGAGGTCGTGCTGTCGGTGAAGTTCGGGGCACTACGTGGACCCGACGGAAGCTGGCTCGGATTCGACGGCAGGCCGAACGCCGTCAAGAGCGCGCTGGGCTACACACTCGCACGGCTCGGCGTCGATCACATCGACATCTACCGACCCGCCCGACTGGATCCGCAGGTGCCGATCGAAGACACCGTCGGTGCCATAGCCGAGATGGTGGACGCGGGATACGTGCGACACATCGGCTTGTCCGAGATCGGGAGTGCGACGCTGCGTCGTGCCGCGGCGGTACACCCGATCTGCGACCTGCAGATCGAATACTCCATCGTCTCGCGTGGAATCGAGGACGACATTCTCGACACGGCCCGCGAGCTCGGTGTCGGTACCACCGCGTACGGCGTGCTTTCACGTGGGTTGCTGAGCGACACGTTCCGCACGTCTACTGTGTTGGCCGACAACGACTTCCGTGCACACAGCCCCCGATTCCAAGGGGAGAACCTGACGAGGAATCGCGAACTCGTGGAGTTGCTGGCCGAGCTCGCGGACGAGCGCAACGTCTCGGTCGCGCAACTGGCCATTGCCTGGGTCCTCTCCCGGGGTGACGACATCGTGCCCGTCGTCGGCGCACGAACCGTCGAGCGTTTGGCGGAAACCATTGCTGCATCGGAGATCTCGTTGACCTCCGAGGAGGTGTCGCGGATCGAGAGTACCGTGCCGAAAGATGCGGTAGCGGGCGAGCGCTACGCCGAGGCGCAGATGGCGCAACTCGACAGCGAAGCCTGAGCAGAGGCGTCGGCCGGCACGATGGTCTGTACCGCCGGGCCCTGGCAATCGCCGAGCGGTACAGACCTCGAGGTCAGACGTCCGCCAATGCAAGCACCGGTGAGATCTGATTGGCACGTCGCGCCGGAGTCAGTGACGCACCGAGGGCGAGGAGTCCACCGCACAGCACGGTTCCGGCGATGACGACCCACGGCAGCGTGGGGGCGGTGAGTCCGCGCGAATCCAGCGAGCCCAGCAGCGATTGTGCTGCGGCCCAGCCGTAACCGATGCCGAGAATCAGACCGAAACCCATCGACGCGACCACCATCTGACTGCTCTCCGAGACGATCATCGTCCGAATCTGCTTGCGGGTGAATCCGAGTGCCCGCAGCAGACCGATCTCTCGGGTGCGCTGCAGAATGCTCAGCAGCAGATTGTTCACCATCCCGACTGCCGCGATCACAGCCGAGAACCCGATCAGTCCGGTCATGATTCCCACCGTCACGGTGAGTACCTGGTCGACGGAGGCCTCGTCGTATTCGTCGACGAGCATCGACCGGTAGCTGTACATCGCGACGGCGAACGTGGTCACCAGCGTCACGCCGATCAGCAGTCCCACAGCGGTACGGGTACTGCGATCCGGGTAGCGAATTGCGTTGGCCGCAGCCAGTCTTGCCGCGGGCCCCCGGCCGAACAGTCTTCCGACCAGCCTCAGCGTCGCGGGCAGTATTCGATAGGCACCGACCATGATTCCGGTGAACGACGCAACACCGCCGAGGAACGCCACCAGAACACCGGCCGGGTTCACCATCCCGACCAGGATCCCCAGCCCCAGCAGCGCCACTCCGCCTGCGATCAGCACGATCGACAGTGCCGTCCTGATACGGCGCGACCGCGGAGCCTCCACTCCCGTGTCGACGGCACCGCCGGTCGCCTGAACGGGTGTCACATCCAGCACCTTTCGTGACCCGACATACGACGCGAGGGTCGTCGTCAGTACCACGATGACCACCGGCAGGATCACCAGCGGTTGAACGGACGTGTACTCCACATCGGGCAGCTGACCGGCCGAGACGGCGACCGCACGGGCCAGATGGCTGGCACCGACTCCGAGAACCGAACCGACCGCACCACCGAACAATCCGACGAGGAAGCCTTCCCTGGCCACCGATCGACGTAGGTCACGGGCCCGGGCACCCAGGAGTCGCAGAAGAGCAATGGTGCGCGTGCGTCCCGCGACGATCGTTGCGAACGTGTTCGAGGTGACCACCGCCGCGACATACAGCGCGAGACCGATGAACACCAGCGCCACGCTGTAGAGCGCCGTGACGGCGGCACCTTCCATGTCCCCGAAGATATCGACCAGGAACGCCGTCGCCTGAATCAACACCACACCGAAGAACGACGCCAGCGACGTCACCAGAAGACTGGCGCCGTGCTCCTTCGACGCCCGAGCAGAAGTCACACCGTTCATGATGCGTGCTCCATTCCCAGCATGTAGCTCGAGATCTGCTCCGGCGTCGAACGTGGCAGTTCGTCGGCGATGCGGCCGTCGGCGAGGAAGACGATGCGATCGGCGTAGCTGGCCGCGATGGGGTCGTGGGTGACCATGACGATCGACTGACCGTACTCGCGCACCGCTGCGGCGAGTAGGCCGAGAACCTCACGGCCGGTTCGGGAATCGAGGTTGCCGGTGGGTTCGTCGGCGAAGATGAGGTGCGGCCGCGTACCGAGTGCGCGGGCGATCGCGACGCGCTGCTGCTGTCCACCCGAGAGCTGATGCGGGCGGTGGTTCACTCGCCCTCGCAATCCCAGAGTGTCGATGAGCTGCTCTGTCCATGCCGCCTCTTCGGCGGTGGGGGCGCGGCCGTCGAGCTCGAACGGCAGCAGGATGTTGCCCCGAACATCGAGGGTGGGAACGAGATTGAACGACTGGAAGATGAACCCGACCTGCGTGCGGCGCAACGTCGTCAGTGCGTCGTCGTTCGCCTCGGTGATGTCGGCACCGGCCAACATCAGATGTCCGGTGCTGGCGTTGTCCAAGCCCGCCATCACATGCATCAGAGTCGACTTGCCGGAACCGGACGGTCCCATGATGGCGGTGAACTGGCCGCCGTGAATGTCGAGAGAGACGTTGTCGAGGGCGCTGACCGGGTTGGACGAGTCACCGAAATACTTGCTGACCTGGAATGCCCGGGCGACCGGGGGGAGTGTTGTTGTCATGCCCACAACGCTATGAAGTGGGCGGACAGGAGTAATCAGGCGCGAGTCTTCGCCTCGTACATCGAGAGGATGACTTCGGTGTCAGTCTCCGGTGAGTCCGTGCTCGAATGCGTAGACCACCAACTGCACTCGGTCGCGCAACGCGAGTTTGGCGAAGATTCGACTGATGTGTGTCTTCACCGTCGCCTCGCTCAAGAATTCCATCGCGGCGATCTCGGAATTGCTCAGCCCACGGGCGGTGAGTCGAAACAGGTCCTTCTCCCGTGCGGTGAGGGTGGCGAACTCGGCGGGAACCTTCGGTACCTCGGGCGTAGGTGTGAAGTGCGCCAGCAGCCCCGTCGTGGCCGACGCGGCGATCACAGAGTTACCCGCATGGACCGTCCGGATCGCGGCGAGCAGAAATTCCGGGTCGGCGTCCTTGAGCACGAAACCGCTTGCTCCGGAGCGGATCGCTCGCGCGGCGCTCTCATCGAGATCGAAAGTGGTGAGCACCAGAATCCGCGGTGGAGTATCGGACGCGGCCACGATCTGCTCGGTGGCGGCGATACCGTCGAGCACCGGCATCCGGACGTCCATGAGCATCACATCGGGCTTCGCCGACGCGGCGAGCTCCACGGCCTCTCGCCCGTTGCCCGCTTCCCCGACGAACTCCAGGTCCGGCTGCGAGGAGATGAGCATACGAATACCTGCTCGGAACAGCTGCTGGTCGTCGACCAGAGCCACCTCGATTCGATCTGCCATCAGTCGATTCCCTTCGTGGACGAGCCGGCAGCAGGAAGCCAGGCAGTCACGGTCCACGACGAGCCGTCGCCGGACGCGGTGCACATGCCGCCGGCGAGGCTGGCGCGTTCCTTCATACCGGCGATTCCGTGCCCGCCCGATTCCGATGCCGAACGCACCGAACGCACGGTGTTGCGCACCGTCAATTCGATGCCCGCCGAGTCGGATTCGATCGTGACGCTGACGGGCTTGTCGGGATCACCGTGACGTAGGGCATTGGTCAGCGATTCCTGCGCGATGCGATAGAGCGCGAGGTGCGCACCGGCACCCAACGACACCGACGTGGTGTCGATCGAGGAGTCGATGGTCAGTCCGGTCGCGCGCACCTGGTCGAAGAGACGCTCGAGATCGTCGGGTGTCGGGTTCGGTAGATCGCCCTGACTGTGCCGAAGCTGTCCGAGCAACACCCGGACGTCGGTCAGTGCATCGCGCGCGGTGTCGGAGATGGTCGTCAGCGCAGTGTCGACGGCTGCGGGATCGATGGCGCGTACGTAGCGTGCACCGTCGGCCTGCGCGATCACCACGGCGAGCGAATGCGCCACGATGTCGTGCATGTCGCGAGCAATTCTGTTGCGCTCCTGCTCGATTGCCACTTCGTGTTCGGCGCGGGCCTGATGTACCTCGGCGAGCTCGCGGGCGTGTGCGGATTCGATGGCTGTGCGCCGGGCGTAGGCGAGACGGCCCAGTGCCCAGGACAATCCGAGCATGGCCCACAGGCCGGCGAGGAGCAGGGCGAACTGCGCGATTCGGGGTTCCTGGTAGCCCTCCTCCGTGGGCGGGCCGAAGGGATTGCCGTCCACGTACGCCAGGTACAGCGCGGCGATCACTCCGCCGCCGACGGCCGACGCGAGCCCGAAGCGTCGAACGACGCTGTCGCCGTACGCGGCCGAGCAGTACAGAATCGCGAAGATTGCGGTGTCCGCGGAGAGGGGGAGCACCCCGCCGACCATCTGCACGACGGCCAGCACCCAGGCCAGTGCCAACGACAATCGCGGTGAGCGGCGCCTGATGGCCAGCGCTACGCCGAAACCGACCAGCACACCCGCGCCGGAAGAACCGTACGGTCCGCTCAGCGTCGACGGCAGCAGGAGCAGAACGAAGACGACGGCGTAGGTGGCATCGAGCACCTGCCGTGAGATCGAACGCTTGCGCAGCACTCGATCAGACTACGTGGATCAGTTGGTGCGGCGACGAGCCTTCTCGAGCGCGGCCAGCGTCGACAGGACTGTGGTGCGTTGCCGTTCGAGATCCTTCATGCGTGCACGTGCCGGCAGGCCCTGCACGCCGTCGAGTGCGCTGATCTGCTCGTCGACGGAGGTGAGCTGGCCGAGCAGCTTCTGCACACGTGACTGCAGTTCGATCGCATCGATTCCGGTGACACCGGCCTGCGACTTCTTCGTCGGTGCCTTCGCAGGCGCTCCGGACGTCGTCGAGGCCGGTGAGTTTCCCGCAGCAGCGGCCCTGGGACGCAACGCTTTGCGGACGGCAGCCGGATCGGGCAGCTTCTCGAGCCGAATACGGTTGAGCACCTCACGCGCATCCCGAGCCGTGACGCGGTACTCGCGCTCCTCCTCGTCCTCGGACGCCAGCGTGCCGCCCAGGGGCCGCAGACCGTACATCCCGATGAAGTGCTTGGCCTCGTCGATGACCGCTTCCTTCTCGCGGCACAGCCCGCAGCGCGGCTCGTTTCGGAAGTCCTCGACGCTGTCGGTACTACCGCACCAGACGCACCCGCCCGGCGTCCATCGGGCAATTCTGACCGTAGTAGTTCCAGCCGGGCCGTGGGGAGAGTCTGCGTCGATCACGACGAGTCATCTTAGGTGACAACGAAACCCGCCCCGCACACCCCCGCCTCGCGAGCTGCATGTTCCGGTCACGGACGTGACGTAGTTCATGCGACGCGGACGGAGAGTGGGCGGGGCGGGGTGAAACAGACTGACTGTTATGCGCTGCCGTTGAAAAGGCTGGTGACGGAACCGTTTTCGAAGACCTCGCGAATGGTGCGGGCCAGCAGCGGCGCGATCGAGAGCTCGGTCAGCGTTGCGAAGCGCTTCTCGTCGCTGATCGGCAGCGTGTTGGTGACGACCACTTCCTTGGCACCGCAGTTCGCGAGGCGCTCGGCGGCGGGGTTGGACAGAACGCCGTGGGTGGCGGCGATGACGACGTCACCGGCTCCGGCCTCCTTGAGCACCTTCACGGCGCCGGCGATGGTGCCGCCGGTGTCGATCATGTCGTCGATGAGGATGCAGGTGCGGCCTTCGACGTCACCGACGACGCGATTGGACTTGACCTGGTTGGGCACCAACGGGTCACGCGTCTTGTGGATGAACGCCAGCGGCGCGCCGTCGAACGAGTCGGCCCACTTCTCGGCGACGCGTACACGGCCGGAGTCGGGGGAGACCACGGTGATGTGCTCGAGGCTGTAGGTCGCCCGAATGTGGTCGGCGAGCTGGCTGTGTGCGTGCATGTGATCGACGGGCCCGTCGAAGAAGCCCTGGATCTGATCGGTGTGCAGGTCGACGGTGATGATGCGGTCGGCACCGGCGGTCTTGAGCAGATCCGCGACCAGACGAGCGGAGATGGGCTCGCGTCCCCGGTGCTTCTTGTCCTGGCGGGCGTACGGGTAGAACGGCAGGATCGCGGTGATGCGCTTGGCCGATCCGCGCTTGAGCGCGTCGATCATGATGAGCTGTTCCATCAGCCACGTGTTGAGCGGGAACGGATGCGACTGCAGCACGAAGGCGTCCGACCCGCGGACCGACTCCTCGAAGCGCACGAAGATCTCGCCGTTGGCGAAGTCACGCGCGGTCTGCGGGGTGACGTCGATTCCGAGTTCCTTGGCGACCTGCTCGGCCAACTCCGGATGTGCTCGACCAGAAAACAACATCAGGTTCTTCTGGTTGTCGATCCAATTAGGGGTGGTCACTGCTCTTCGCCGTCCTTTTGTTCTTGCCGATCACGATCTGCGAGCGCCGCTGCTTTCGCAGCTTCGGTTCCGGGCCTGTTGTCCATGACCCAGCCTTCGATATTGCGTTGCTTACCACCGGAGACGGCCAATGCGCCGGGAGGAACATCGTCCCGAACCACTGTTCCTGCACCGGTGTAAGCGCCGTCGCCCACATGTACGGGAGCGACGAACGTCGAGTCGGAACCGGTCCGTACGTGGGATCCGATTTCCGTGCGGCTCTTGTTGACGCCGTCGTAGTTGGCGAAGACGTTGGAGCAACCGATGTTGCTGTGGTCACCGATCGTGGCATCGCCGACGTAGGTGAGGTGCGGGACCTTGGTGTTGCGGCCGATCGTCGCGTTCTTGGTCTCGACGTAGGCACCGAGTTTGCCGCCTGCGCCCAGCACCGTGCCCGGACGCAGATAGGTGAACGGTCCGACGGTGGCATCCGGTCCGATCACGGCCTGCTCGGCGTGGGTCCGCACGACCGACGCGCGCTCGCCGATCTCGACGTCACGCAGCGTCGAGTCGGGCCCGACGATGGCGTCGTCGGCGATGTGGGTCTTGCCGTGGAGTTGGACGCCGGGTTCGATGCGGACGTCCGCGCCGAGGGTGACGTCGATGTCGATCCAGGTGGTCGACGGGTCCACGACGGTGACGCCGGCCCGCATGTGCCGTTCGATGATGTGGCGGTTGAGCACGGACGTGACGTGCGCCAGCTGGACGCGGTCGTTGACGCCCACCACCAGATCGGGATCGGCGAGCTGAGTGCCGTACACGGCTTTGCCGTCCGCCTTGCTGATCTTGACGACGTCGGTCAGGTACAGCTCGTGCTGAGCGTTGGCGGTGCTGAGCTTGCCCAGGGCGGTACGAAGCGCAACGGCGTCGAACGCGTAGACGCCGGAGTTGACCTCACCGATGAGGACCTGAGCGGGCGTGGCGTCGGCGTGCTCGACGATCTCGGCCACCTCGCCGTCGTCGGTGCGGACGATGCGGCCGTATCCGTTGGCGTCGTCGGGCAGGAATGTCAGAACCGTGGCCGCGGCGGGCCGGGGGGCGCTCAGATGCTCGTCGAGCAGAGCTTTGAGAGTGTGGCCGTCGAGCAGCGGGACGTCGGCTGCGGTGACGAGGATCGTGCCCTCGAAGTCGTCCGGGAGTGCAGCGAGGCCGCACTGGACGGCGTGCCCGGTGCCGAGCTGGCGATCCTGGACGGCAGTGTGAATCGTGCGACCGAAGGTGGCTGCGAGGTCCTGGACGGCGTCCGTGACTCGTTCGCGATCGTGTCCGACGACCGTCACCAAATGGTCGGGGCCCAGGTCGGCGGCTGCGTGGAGGGCGTGCGCAAGCATGGTGCGACCGGCCAGGGGGTGCAGAACTTTCGGAGTCTTCGATCGCATTCGGGTACCTGCACCCGCAGCGAGAACGACCACGGCGGTCTGCACAGGCATTGAGCTCCTCAGGCGGTAACGCGAATGACGGCATGCGTGAATGATGTTGCTCGCTCCGCCGCCAGGACTCGAACCTGAACTATCTGAACCAAAATCAGAGGTGCTGCCATTACACCACGGCGGATAAACGGCCAGCGGTTTCATCAGTGGCCGACGAATCGAACGACGCCTTCGTCTGCCGCTGCGCTCCCACTGAGCGCAACGATCCTCGCACGCGAGGTAGTGGTGAGTCGAACCGCGGCGCACATGAGACCGTTCGAGTTGGTCTTGTCCCTGCACTCGCGACGTTCGAAACCGGATGGTTCGGACATGGTTAGGGTGAGGGAGACGTCGAGGGTGGCGTCTGACAATGCACACGGTCGGTGACGGAAGCGGTTTTCCATGACAGGCGCAGCCTCCGAGCAGGAACGCTCACCTCGGGTCCGGATGACGGGGACGCAACGGCGCGAGCAGTTGATCGAGGTGGGTCGGACGCTGTTCGCCGAACGCGGGTACGAGGCCGCGTCCGTCGAGGAGATCGCGGGACGCGCGAACGTGTCCAAGCCGGTCGTCTACGAGCACTTCGGCGGTAAGGAAGGTCTCTACGCCGTCATCGTCGACCGCGAGATGTCGACTCTGCTGGGAATGATCACCAGTTCCCTCGATCTCAACAGGTCGCGGATCCGTGTCGAGCGGGTTGCGCTGGCGCTGCTCACCTATATCGAGGACCGCACCGACGGCTTCCGCATCCTCGTTCGTGACTCTCCGGTCTCCGCCGAGGACGGCAAGTACTCGTCGCTGCTCAACGAGGCCGTCGGTCGCGTCGGGCACATGCTGGCCGGAGATTTCTCGCGCCGAGGTCTCGATCCCGAGTTCGCGCCGATGTACGCCCAGGCCCTCGTCGGAATGGTGTCGATGACCGCGCAATGGTGGCTCGATGTGCGTACCCCGTCGAAGGAAGTGGTGGCGGCGCACGTGGTCAACCTGTGCTGGAACGGGCTGACGAATCTGGAAGCGGACCCTCGATTGACCGAGGAATGAGTACACGGTTCGGTCTCTCCGCGGCGTATGAGGGGGTATCGTCCCCTTTGTCGGCCATGAGAGCTGTGTCACCTACGGCACAGTGCTTCAATCGGACCGATGCATGTTGGCACGAGACGTAAAGCCACTCAGTGGTACCGTTCGGGCGTAATTTGCGCAGTGGCAGTTCTTATTGCGAAGGCGGATCCCATGGTCAGGCAGGCCCGCGCTGAAATCACTCGCGACACCGTGCTGGCTGGCGCAGCGAACGTATTTCTGCGCCTCGGGTACGCGAACGCGAGCCTCAGCGAGATCATTTCTCAGTCCCAGGTCACCAAGGGCGCTCTGTACTTCCATTTCGGCTCCAAGGAAGAACTGGCACGTGCGGTCATCGACGAGGGCAACGCTCGTCTGACGACGGCCTGCTCGCAGTTCAACGACGGTCGAATCCCCGCACTCGAAGCGGCGATCGGTATTTCCTACATCGTCGTCGACCTCTCGGTCAGCGACCCCATGGTCTCGGCCATGCTTCGGCTGAGCCATCAGATCGGCGATTACCGCGGCACCGAGGGCAACGTCATGGCCGGGTGGAGCGAGTCGTTCGACAGGCTCGCCGCCAAGGCCATCGCGCAGGGGGACATCGACCCCAACTCGGATTCGCGCACCATCGGATCTCTGGTCCTGGAAATCCTCACCGGCGTACACATGGTGGCAGTTGCCACCTCCACCACCGAGGAATTGCCGTCGCGCATGGAGCGCCTCTGGTACTACCTTCTCCCGGCGCTGGTTCCCGCCAACAAGCTCGACTACTTCCGCGAATTCGCAGCGCGTCGCGTCATCCGCTTCGGCCCGTAACTAGCGATGCCGGGCCACGAAGTCGGCGATGTCGTCGCGAAGCCGTTCCGGATACTCGCCGTTGACGGCATGTGAGGCGTCCGGATAGAGCCGGACGGTCCCGTCGGGCAGTGCTGCCGAGTCTCTCTCGACGATGCTCTGACGTAGCCCGTCGTCTCCCGCTCGCCGGGCTGTCGGCGTGCTCCCATAGACTCGGTCGTGACTGTGTGTGAGCAGCCATCGCCTCGACTCGCTTGTAGGAGCATTGCTGTTGTCTTCCGATTCTCTGCCTGCCATTTCTTCATCCGGGCCGGCCCCGATCGTTCCCGACGCGGCGCTGCAACTCTCGGGTCTGGCCAGCGTCGCGCTGACCGATTCGGCCATGGTGGCCGTCGCCGACGCGATCGGAACCGCCGAACACACACTCATCGGACCGCACTCGGTTCGCCCGTTCGTCGCCGCCGCGATCGCGCAGCACACGCAACTGTTGATCGTCACCGCCACCGGGCGTGAAGCGGACGATCTCACCGACGAACTCCGCCAGATCCTCGGCGGCGGTGTGGTCATGTTCCCGTCGTGGGAGACGCTTCCGCACGAGCGACTCTCGCCGAGCGCCGATACCGTCGGTAAGCGGCTCGACGTGCTCCGACGGCTCGCTCGCCCCGGCGACACCGATTACGGCGATCCTCTGCGCGTCATCGTCACCACCGTCCGCTCGCTGGTGCAACCGATGGCACCCGGTCTCGGCGAAATCGAACCCGTGACCCTCAAGGTCGGCCTCGACATCGACTTCGACGGCTTGATCCACCGACTCGTCGAGTTCGGCTACCTGCGCGTGGACATGGTCGGCAAGCGCGGCGAGTTCGCCGTCCGCGGCGGCATCCTCGACCTCTTCTCGCCGACGGCAGATCACCCGGTCCGCGTGGAATTCTGGGGCGACGAGATCACCGAGCTCCGCGCGTTCGCGGTCTCCGATCAGCGTTCGTTGCCCGATCACGAGGTCGATCTCGTCATCGCTCCGCCGTGCCGCGAACTGCTGCTCACCCAGGAGGTCCGTGACCGCGCCGCGGTCCTCGCAGCCGACAACGCCGGCGACACCGCGTTGGTGGAGATGCTCGACAAGCTGTCCGCAGGCGTCCCGGTGGAGGGCATGGAGGCGCTGCTGCCGCTGCTGCAACCGGGTGAGTTGCAGTTGCTCGCGGACACCCTCCCCGCGGGAACACACGTATTGCTCTGCGATCCCGAGCGAATCCGAACGCGCGCAACAGATCTGGTCCGCACCGGGCAGGAGTTCCTCGAAGCATCCTGGACGGCGGCGTCGATCGGAGGAGCTGCGCCGCTCGATACCTCCACTCTCGATACGTCCAGCCTCGAAGGTGCGTCTCTCGATCTCGGTGCCTCGGCCTACCGTTCACTTCGACAAGTTCGCGAATCGGCGCAGGTGCACGGTCGTCCGTGGTGGACCATCAGTCCGTTGGCATCCGGCAACGGTGAAGAAGTCGAACTCGCCGTCGATTCGGTCCCGGAGGTGCGGGGATCCGAGGAGGCGCTGACGGCCCTGTTCGCAACGTTGCGGGCGCACATCGCCACCGGTGGTCGTGCGGTCATCTCCGTCGCGGGTGCAGGTACCGCCTCCCGCATCATCGAACGCCTCGCCGAGGCCGAAGTGCCTGCGGCACATCTCGATTCCGGTGCGGTCCCCGTCGCCGACGTCGTGAATGTCCTGTGCGGATCGTTGCACGACGGCCTGGTCTTTCCCGATGCGAAACTCGTGGTCGTCACCGAGAGCGATCTGACCGGCAACCGCGTGGCCGCAGCGGGCGAGGGGCGCAAGCTCCCGGCGAAGCGTCGCAACCAGGTCGATCCGCTCGCCCTCGTCGCCGGCGACAGCGTCGTGCACGATCAGCACGGCATCGGTCGATTCGTCGAGATGGTCGAACGCACCATCGGCGGCGCCCGACGCGAATACCTCGTGGTCGAATATGCACCGAGCAAGCGGGGCCATCCAGGCGACCGACTCTTCGTCCCGATGGACTCGCTCGATCAGCTCTCGCGTTACGTCGGCGGCGAGCTGCCGGCTCTGAGCAAGCTCGGCGGGTCCGATTGGGCCAACACCAAACGCAAGGCGCGCAAGGCAGTTCGCGAGATCGCCGGCGAACTCGTGCAGCTGTACGCCGCTCGTCAGGCAGCGCCCGGGCACGCTTTCGGGCCCGACACCCCGTGGCAGCTCGAAATGGAAGATGCGTTCGGGTTCACCGAGACCGTCGACCAGATGACCGCCATTACCGACGTCAAGGCCGACATGGAGAAGGCGGTGCCGATGGACCGCGTCATCCTCGGTGACGTCGGCTACGGCAAGACCGAGATCGCGGTTCGCGCCGCGTTCAAGGCGGTGCAGGACGGCAAGCAGGTGGCCGTGCTGGTTCCGACAACGCTTCTGGCACAACAACATCTGCAGACCTTCACCGCTCGGATGGCGTCGTTCCCGGTGACGGTGAAGGGGCTCTCCCGCTTCACTCACGGCTCCGAATCCAAAGAGGTCATGGCCGGGCTGGCCGACGGAACGGTCGACATCGTCGTCGGTACGCACCGCTTGCTGCAGACCGGTGTGGCCTGGAAGGACCTCGGTCTGGTCATCGTCGACGAGGAGCAGCGCTTCGGCGTCGAGCACAAGGAGCACATCAAGTCGCTCCGGACCCACGTAGACGTGCTGACGATGTCTGCGACGCCGATTCCGCGAACACTCGAGATGAGCCTGGCCGGAATCCGGGAGATGTCGACCATCCTCACACCGCCGGAGGAGCGGCACCCGGTGCTCACGTACGTGGGTGCGTACAACGACAAGCAGGTGGCCGCGGCCATCAGGCGCGAGCTGCTGCGCGACGGCCAGGTGTTCTTCGTGCACAACCGAGTCAGCTCGATCGACAAGGCGGCCAAGAAGATTCGTGATCTGGTGCCCGAGGCGCGGGTGGCGACGGCGCACGGTCAGATGAACGAGGAAACACTCGAACGCACCGTGCAGGGCTTCTGGCAGCGCGAGACCGACGTGCTGGTGTGTACCACCATCATCGAGACCGGTCTCGACATCTCCAATGCCAACACGCTGATCGTCGAGCGATCCGATTCGCTGGGCCTCTCTCAGTTGCACCAGCTGCGAGGCCGAGTGGGCCGTAGTCGCGAGCGCGGTTACGCATATTTCCTGTATCCGCCGGAGAAGCCGCTCACCGAGACCGCATACGACCGGCTGGCGACCATCTCGCAGAACTCCGATCTCGGTGCCGGTATGGCCGTGGCGATGAAGGACCTCGAAATCCGTGGTGCCGGAAACGTTCTGGGCGCGGAGCAGTCCGGTCACGTCGCAGGCGTCGGATTCGACCTGTACGTGCGGCTCGTCGGTGAAGCGGTAGAGGCGTACCGCGCGGCCGCCGACGGTAAGCCCATCACCACCGACGAGGCACCCAAGGAAGTGCGCATCGACCTGCCCGTCGACGCCAACATCCCACCCGACTACGTCACCAGCGATCGATTGCGGCTCGAGGGCTATCGAAAGCTCGCTGCGGCAGCCGATTCCGAGGGCATCGACGCCGTCATCGACGAACTCGTCGACCGGTACGGTCCGCTGCCCGAGGAGGTCGGCCGCCTGGTCTCCATCGCCAAGCTGCGCCTGATCGCCAAGGAATACGGCCTGACCGACGTCAACGTCGCCGGAACGCAGGTGAAGCTGGCCCCCATGGATCTGCCCGATTCGAAGCAGATCCGCCTCAAGCGGCTGTACCCGAGTGCTGCGTACCGGGCCACCACCGGTGTGGTGCAGCTGCCGCTGCCGCGCGTCGAGGGCGGCGGCGTGGGGGCGGCGCGCGTACGCGACGTCGAATTGGTCCAGTTCATCGCCGATCTCATCCTATCCTTGGACGGGAAACCATCTCGGTCGGTGTTGCTGGAGCAAACAGTGGGGGTGTAGCGGTGACGGTAGTTCTGCTCGACCCGGTCCGTCCCACGCAGGTCCCGGTGGACGCCGTCGAATTTCTGGGCGAGCCCGTGCAATTCACCGAAGAAGTGCCGGTGCGAGTGCGGTGGCTGTTCTCCGGAACCGCTGCGCCCGACGCCGTCGACGCTGTTCTGGTGAGCACCGACCCGGCCAACCCCGACGTTCAGGAACGGATCGGGCTCGGCGAACGCATCATCGCCGCCGAGAAGCTCCCCGGTGACGACCTGATCGCGGCGGTCCGATTGATGGATCGGCTGCGCACACTCGGCGGCTGGGAAGCGCAGCAGACCCACGAGTCGTTGCGCGGGTACCTGCTGGAAGAAACGTACGAGCTGCTCGACGCCATCGCAGCGGGCAACTTGGTGGACCTGCGCGAAGAACTTGGAGACCTGTTGCTGCAGGTGCTCTTTCATTCCAGGATTGCTCAGGATGCTGCCGAGAACGCATTCGACGTCGACGACGTCGCTGCGGGACTCGTCGCCAAGCTCACCCACCGCAGTCCGCACCTCGGTCGAACGGGCAACGGCCCCATCGACATCGCCGAGCAGGAGCGAGCCTGGGAAGAGCAGAAGGCTTCGGAGAAGGCACGCGGATCCTGCGTCGACGGAATCGCCCTGTCTCAGCCGTCACTGGCACTGGCACAGAAGGTGATCGGCCGCGCCACCAAGGCAGGCCTGCCCGACGAACTGATTCCCGACGGCCTTCGCGTCGTAAACATCGGAGTCGATCACTCGCACGGCGGAGACAGTGCCGAGGACCTGCTTCGGCGTCGGGTATTGGATTTTGCATCCCTGATCCGCAACGCCGAAGCCTCGGCCCGCAACGCCGGCATCGCGCCCGGGGAGATGTCTGCACTCGACTGGATCGAGCACTGGGGTCTGCGGGGCTGAGGGTTCCCATCCACCCCTCGTACCTCGATCCGGACCTGCTACCTGCGCCAGAACAGATGGTGGTTGACGCCGCTGCTGCTGGGGATCACCTCGTGTTCGAATCTGTCGTTCAGTTCGTCGGGGGAGTCCCACAGCTTCAGGCCCGAGCCGAATTCGATGGGCGAGACGGCGATGTGCAGGGTGTCGACGAGGTCGGCGTCGAGGAATTCTCGGATGCTGGTGACGCCACCGCCGAGTCGCACGTCCTTACCGCCCGCGGCCTCCTTTGCCTGTGTCAATACCTCGGCGGGCTCGCCATCGACGAAGTGGAACGTGGTGTCGGACAGTGTGATCGATGGTCGCGCGTGGTGGGTGAGGACGAAGACGGGGGTGTGGAACGGCGGTTCGTCACCCCACCAGCCCTGCCATTCGTGGTCGGTCCACGGTCCGCGTTGGGGTCCGAACTTGTTCCGGCCCATGATCTCGGCACCGATGTTGTTGGAGAAGTCGCGGGCGAGGTAATCGTCGAGTCCGCGACTGCCGCCCGAACCGGCGTTTCCAGGAAAGCTGGCGGTGGCGAAGTACCACCTCATCAGTGCCAGATGGTCGAGACCGAACGGGTTCTCGAAGCTTTGGTCCGGCCCCGCAGCAATTCCGTCGCTCGAGATGGTGAAGTTCTGTACCCGAACCAGCTGTCCCATGTGTGCTCCCGAAGTCGATGATGATGATGATGTACGACGTATGGACCGAGCCGACCGTACTAACTCACCGCCCGCCTGTGTCAATGGACCCTTGCAGCGGTCAGACGTGTGCAATGCGCCATCGACGCAGGCCGGGGTCGTGCGTGAATGGACCATTGCAGCGGCCAGACGCATGCAAGGGTCCATTGACGCCGACGCGGGGACCGGTCTACTCGAACAGCGTCGAACCCCAGTAGTCCGATTCTCCGACGCCGGGAGGGCAGGCGAATACCGCCGATCCCATGTGTTGGATGTATTCGTTCAATGCGTCCTTGCGGGAGAGGGCCAGTTGCATCGGGACGAATTGGGTCAGTGGGTCGCGGCAGTAGGCGATGAAGAACAGTCCGGCGTCGAGGTGGCCGAAGCCGTCGGAACCGTCGGTGAAGTTGTATCCCCGACGCAGGAGCTGGACGCCGCCGAGGTTTTCCTTGGACGCCAGGCGCACGTGGGCGGTCTTGTCGATGAAGGTGCCCTCGGGCCCTTGGGATTCGAAGTCGAGTGCGTCGAATTCGTCCTTCTGACCCAGCGGCGCACCGGTTCCTTTGCTGCGCCCGATCACTCGTTCTTGTTCCTTGAGCGTGGTGCGGTCCCAGGATTCGATGAGCATGCGGATGCGTCGGGCCACGAGGTAGGAGCCGCCTGCCATCCATTCCTGATCGTCCTCGGGGGCAACCCACACGTTCTCGTCGAGCAGCGTCGGGTCCTCGGCCTTGAGGTTGGCGGTTCCGTCCTTGAAGCCGAACAGGTTTCGCGGCGTTGCCTGGGTGGTCGAGGTGGAAGAGGTTCGCCCGAAGCCGAGTTGCGACCACTTCACCGACACCGTGCCGAAGCCGACGCGGGCGAGGTTGCGGATTGCGTGGACGGCCACCTGCGGGTCGTCGGCGCAGGCCTGGATGCACAGGTCACCGCCGGAGCGGCGGGGGTCGAGATTGTCGGCCGGAAAATGTTGCAGATCGGCAAGTGACGCAGGTCTTTTCGAGGCCAGGTCGAATCGGTCGAACAGAGAAGGCCCGAATCCGATCGTCAACGTCAGCGATGACGCGTTCAGGCCGAGGGCCTCGCCTGTATCCGCGGGAGGGTTGTACTGGCCACCGTCGACAGCACCGCCGTCGAAGGTTTCCTCGCCCTTGGTGAGGCGTTCGGCCATCAGGGTCCACTTCTTCAGCAGCGCAACGAAGTCGTCGCGGGAGTCGGTGGTGATGTCGAACGCGACGAAGTGCATGCGATCCTGCGCCGGGGTGACGATTCCGGCCTGGTGGTCTCCACGAAACTCGACGACATCCGACGCGGGCACCTCGGCTCCGGAGGCCGTCGCATGTCCGGCGATTGCGCCGACTCCGACGAGCGCAGCACCGGTCCCGACGGCACCGAAGAGGCGCCGTCGGGAGAATTGCCCAGTCTTATTGTCCGGCAACGACACCCTGCACCTGGCTCACTTCGGCGGACAATGCGTCGATCTTGTTGGACAGTTCCTGACGCTGCGGTTCGGTCACGGTGTCGTAGAAGACGAAACCGTCGCCGCTGCGGTACTTGGCGAGTTCGGCATCGAGTTCGGCGAAGCGCGCGTCGATGGCAGTGCCCAGTTCGGCGTTGCGCTCGTCGAGGATCGGACGAACGGCGGCGATGGCGGCCTGCGAGCCGTCGACGTTGGCCTGGAAGTCCCACAGGTCGGTGTGCGAGAAGAAGTCCTCTTCACCGCTGATCTTGGTCTTGGCGACCTCGTCGAGCAATCCCTGCGCGCCGCCTGCCACCTGGATGGGGTCGATGGTGAAGTCGTCGGCCTTGATCTTGTCGGCGAGCTCGGTGATGTCGGCCTCGAGCTGATCGGCCATCGCGTTCGTGTCGGGCTGCAGGCCCTGCGTCCACAGATCCTTTTCGATGCGGTGGAAGCCGGTCCATTCGGCTCCGGGCTCCACGTCGGGCTCACGCAGGTCGATACGCGGGTCGAGATCGTCGGGGAAGCTCTCGGCGACGGGCTCGATGCGCTCGTAATAGCTACGCGCAATGGGGAACTGCGCCTTGGCCGCGGCCACATCTCCGCTCTTGACGGCGGTGACGAACGAGGTGGTGGTGTCCTGCAGTGCGTCGATCTGGCTGACGACGTAGCGCTTGTAGCCCGCCGCGGCCTCGGCGAGCAGCCCGTCCTCGCCCGCCGAGCGGACCGACTCGCCGGTCACCACGAAGTCCGCGCGCACGCCGTCGCCCACCATGCCTGCCTTGCAGGCGGTTTGGTACGTGCCCGGGTCGGGAAGGGCGACGATGAGCTGACGCGTCAGGCCGGGTCCGATGTTCTCCACCTCACCCATGACGCGGTCACCCTCGCCGTAGACGTAGAACTCGGTGACCTTGCTGCCGTTGTTGGTGATCTGGAAGGTCGAGTTGCCGGTGGTGCCCTCGGATGCGCTCACATCGCAGGAGGAGTCCGTCGCGGTGACGGCGATATCGCCCGATGCGGCCTCGGTGGAGGACTTTTCGGTGCATCCGGCCAATGCCATCGGCAGAACCGCGACTGCGGCCAGGGCGAAGGTGGAACGACGCATGGTGGTGGTGCCTTTCAGGAGTTCTGAAGTACAGGCTCGGGAGCCGCGGGAACGCGGACCGGGCGGAGGAAGAGGAACAACACGATCACGATGTAGAGCACCCACGCGATCGCCTGGAAAACAGTGGGCTCGGGACGGAAGTTGAAGATGCCGCCGAGCACGGTGCCGTACCAGCTCGAGGCGTCGAAGTGAGCGCTGATGTCGAAGGCGACTGCGCTGCCGCCGGGCAAAATGCCGCCGATCTGCAGCGCGCGGATGCCGTAGGCGAGGATTCCGGCGGCGACCACGATCAGGAAGATGCCGGTGTACTTGAAGAACACGGCGAAGTTGATGCGGACGGCACCGAAGTACAGGAACACCGTCAGCACGGCGGCGACAACGATGCCGAGCAGGAGTCCGAGCAGTGGCCACAGGCTGCCGTTGGTGTTCTCGGCATAGCCGACCATGAGCAATGCGGTTTCGACGCCTTCGCGCCCGACGGCGAAGAAGGACAGCGTGAGTACTGCGGCGGGGCCGACGGTGAGTGCTTTCTCCATGTTCGCCCGCAGTTCGCCGGAGATGTTCTTGGCGGCGGTGCGCATCCACAGCACCATCGCGGTCACGATGACGACGGCCACGAGCGAGGCGGCTCCGGCGATTATTTCGGCGGTCAGTCCGGTGACGGTGGAGGTGCCGTAGTGGATCACGAAGAAGATGGCGGCGACCATGGCGACGGCCAGGCCGACTCCGAGCCAGACCCACTTGAGCGCGTCGCGTCGTTCGGCTTTGACGAGGAACGCGACGAGGATCATCACGACGATGCCGGTCTCGAGCCCTTCGCGCAGGCCGATCAAGCCACTACCGAACATCTGGGTGGCGATCGACGGCGCTGAACCGGCGGCGAGAACGACTGTGGACACGGGTGATGCTCCTGTGATGCGTCGAACATTGGTACGCCTTCCCTCTCAAAGGGTAGGCGACCCTCATGAATGAAGGCTGCCCAGAACATACACCCTGCAACCCAACCCGAACACGCGTTGACCAGGGGTTATCTCGGCCTTTAGCTTTCTATTACCTTGCGTGTGCAGGATGGAGTGGTGATCTCCCGTATCTGCGTGCTCGCCACAGCGTCGCTCCTTCTTGCATTGACGGCGTGCGGCACCGGCGAACCGAAACGCGAGATTCCCGAGGGCATCCCGCCCGGACCCGGCACGGAAGTACCGGCCATCGACTTCAACGCGCCCGGACGCACGGCCGACTTGTTGCTCGCGTGGGCCGAACCCCAGACCGACGCGTTGGGCATCTCGGTGACCGCCCTGGCGTCGTACGGGCACGCTGCGGCGATCATGACCGAGACGGACGCCGACTGCGGAATCGCGTGGACGACACTCGCCGGCATCGGCTACATCGAGAGTCGCCACGGCACGTACCAGGGCTCGTCGGTGGCACCCGACGGTCTCGTCGCACCGCCGATTCGCGGAATCCCGCTCGACGGCGGACCGGGCGTCGCCGAGATTCCGGACACCGACGGTGGCGTCATGGACGGCGACACCGAGTTCGATCGGGCCATGGGCCCCATGCAGTTCATTCCCGAGACCTGGAAGAAGTGGGGCGTCGATGCCAACGGTGACGGCGTCGCCGATCCGGACAACATCGACGACGCCGCGCTGACGGCGGCGCGTTACCTCTGCGCCCGCGGCGGTGATCTGCGGACGGCGCAGGGCTGGGAGAGCGCGCTGATGGCGTACAACCTGTCGGGTCAGTATCTGCGGGACGTGCGCGATCGAGCGGCCGCGTACTCGGTGGGCACCAGGCCGTAGATCTCCGTGCATCGCGGGAGGCACCGGGAAGCGGCTAGTCTTGCACCCGGCACAGTCCGCCGGTCCCCGTTACTAGGAGAAGCATTCGTGGCCATCATTGAGCAGGTCGGAGCTCGCGAGATCCTCGATTCCCGTGGCAACCCCACGGTTGAGGTCGAGGTCGCATTGGACGACGGGACGTTGACCCGTGCAGCCGTTCCCTCCGGCGCATCCACCGGTGAGCACGAGGCCGTCGAGCTTCGTGACGGCGGAGACCGCTACGGCGGCAAGGGCGTCGAGAAGGCAGTCAACGCGGTCCTCGACGAGATCGCACCGGCGGTCATCGGCCTCGACGCCATCGAGCAGCGCACCGTCGACCAGGCTCTGCTCGATCTGGACGGCACGCCCGACAAGTCTCGCCTCGGCGCGAACTCCCTGCTGGGTGTTTCGCTCGCCGTCGCCAAGGCCGCGGCCGAGTCCACCGGCCTCGAGCTCTTCCGCTACCTCGGCGGCCCGAACGCCCACATCCTGCCGGTCCCGATGATGAACATCATCAACGGTGGCGCACACGCAGACAGTGGCGTCGACGTGCAGGAATTCATGATCGCGCCGATCGGTGCACCCACGTTCAAGGAATCGCTGCGCTGGGGTGCCGAGGTCTACCACGCCCTCAAGTCCGTACTCAAGGCCAAGGGTCTGTCCACCGGCCTCGGTGACGAGGGTGGCTTCGCTCCCGACCTCGCCGGCACCAAGGCTGCCCTCGACCTGATCCTCGAGGCCATCGGCAAGACCGGCCTCAAGCCCGGACAGGACGTCGCCCTCGCGCTCGACGTTGCGGCCACCGAGTTCTACACCGCGGGCACCGGCTACGCCTTCGAGCGCGAGACCAAGTCCGCCGAGCAGATGTCGGCCTTCTACGGTGAGCTCGTCGACGCCTACCCGCTGGTCTCCATCGAGGATCCGCTCGACGAGAACGACTGGGACGGCTGGGTTGCCCTCACCGAGTCGATCGGCGACAAGGTTCAGCTCGTCGGCGACGATCTGTTCGTCACCAACCCCGAGCGTCTCGAAGACGGCATCGTCAAGGGTGCGGCCAACGCGCTGCTGGTCAAGGTCAACCAGATCGGCACGCTCACCGAGACCCTCGACGCCGTCGATCTCGCGCACCGCAACGGCTACAAGACGATGATGAGCCACCGGTCGGGTGAGACCGAGGACACCACCATCGCTGACCTGGCAGTTGCTGTCGGCAGCGGCCAGATCAAGACCGGTGCTCCGGCTCGAAGCGAGCGCGTGGCCAAGTACAACCAGTTGCTGCGTATAGAAGAAGCTCTGGGCGACGCGGCGCGTTACGCCGGCGAGTTGTCTTTCCCCCGGTTCAATTACGAGGGATAGCGAACAGGCACGTATGGCACGAAGTGGAGAGTGAATGATGGCACGGCGCGGCAGGTCCGGGACCAGTCCAGGTGGACGTGATCCCCGACCCCGCGGCCGGTCCTCCACATCGAGTCGGTCCAAGGCCGGGGGCGTCTCTCGCGAGGAGAATGCCTCCGGCCGGCAGGCCACCCCACCGGAACCCTCGGATCAGGCGCGCGACGCCGTGGTCGGCGGCAAGGCCGCGCCCCGGCGCGTCGGTGTTCGTCGACCCAAGATGCCCGAGCGGACGTTCTTCGGACTGTCCACCGGCCGAGCCGTCATCCTCGGTGTCGTGGTGTGCGCGCTGGCGTTGACGCTGGCCGTGCCGCTGCGTACGTATTTCTCGCAACGCAGTGAGCTCGAGTCCGTCTTGGCCGAGCGTCAGACCCTGCAGGACGAGGTGGACGCGCTCCAGACCCAGAAGTCGCAGCTCGACGAGCCGTCGCGCATTGCGGCCGACGCTCGCGAACGGCTGCGTTTCGTCATGCCGGGGGAGACGCCGTATCAGGTGCAGTTGCCCGGCGATTACTCGCCGAGCTCCGCGGACCTCGCCGTGGACAACACGCCGACGGGACCGTGGTTCACCGAACTGTGGAACACCGCCGTCCAGCCGCAGGGATCGAACGAACCCCCGGAGCCGACGTCCGCACCCATGCCACTCGTACAGCCAGAACCCGCACCGGCCGCGCCGGCGGTGCCAGAACCAGAAGGAGGACCGGTCGGGTGAATTCCTCGGCAGTCTCGCAGGAAGATCTCGATGCGGTCGCAGCGCAGCTCGGACGTGAACCGCGTGGCGTACTCGAGATCGCATACCGATCTCCGGACGGCAGGCCGGGTGTGGTGAAAACCGCCCCGAAGCTGCCCGACGGCACGCCTTTTCCCACTCTGTTCTATCTGACGGATCCGCGGCTGACGGCCGAGGCCAGTCGACAGGAATCGGCCGGGGTGATGCGGGAGATGACCGAGCGTCTCGGTACCGATCCCGAACTGGCCGCGGCATACTTGCGCGCACATCAGTCGTATCTGGCAGAGCGTGACGAGATCGAATCTCTCGGAACGGATTTCACCGGCGGCGGTATGCCCGATCGCGTCAAGTGCCTGCACGTGCTCATCGCGCATTCGTTGGCCAAGGGTCCGGGCGTCAACCCGCTGGGTGACGAGTCGGTTGCGTTGGCAGCGGAGAACTCGTTGCGCGGCAAGGCAATTCCGGCCGATTGGCCGACCATCGAAGAACTACGTGCGGAGAAGCAATGACCAGGGTTGCAGCAATCGATTGCGGCACCAACTCGATCCGCCTGCTCGTCGCAGACAACAACGGTAAGTCGCTCGCCGACGTCGCTCGCGAGATGCGAGTGGTACGGCTCGGGCAAGGCGTCGACGCTACCGGAGCATTCGTGCCCGAAGCGATCGAGCGCACCCGCGTGGCATTGGTCGAGTACGCGGAGATCATTCGCAAGACCGGGGCCACAGCAGTGCGGATGGTCGCCACCTCGGCCACTCGGGATGCGTCCAATCGAGAGGACTTCTTCTCGATGGTGCGTGAGGTGCTCGGCAAGGTCATCTCCGGTGCCGAGGCCGAAGTGATCACCGGCGACGAGGAAGCACGACTGTCGTTCGCCGGTGCAGTCGGTGAACTCGACTCTGCCGCAGGGCCTTTCCTGGTGGTCGATCTGGGTGGTGGTTCCACCGAGCTCGTGCTGGGCGACGCCAAGGGCGTCAAGTCCGCGTTCTCGGCCAACATCGGCTGCGTACGCCTCACCGAACGGTTCCTGCACAGTGACCCACCCACTGTCGACGAGATCAACGGTGCGCGTGAGTACGCCCGCGAGAAGTTGGCGGAGGCGTTCGAGGAAGTGTCGATCGGTGACGCGTCGAGCTGGGTGGGGGTGGCCGGCACGATGACCACCATCGCGGCCATCGCCAAGGAACTACCCGAGTACGACGCGGACGCCGTGCATCTTTCGCGAGTGCCGTTCGATCAGCTCTTCGAGGTGTGCGAGCGACTGATCGGCATGACGCATACGCAGCGAAGCGCGTTGGGCCCCATGCACCCCGGACGGGTCGACGTCATCGGCGGCGGTGCAATTGTGTGCAGCGTATTGGCCGAGGAGTTCGAGCGACGCGGTGCCGTGAGCTCGTTGACGGTCAGTGAGCACGACATTCTCGACGGCATCGCGATGTCCATCAAGATCTGATCTGCATTTCTGCAGAGGCGGTCTGCGGCGATGTCGGTTGCATCGCTGCGTCATTCGGTGAAGCCTTACAGGTGCTGTGGCCCACGTCACGGCTCCCTTCGAGGTGAGGACCACCGATGACGTCACCCGCCGAACAGGCTGCGGCCGACCAGGCACCGGCCGAGAAAGGGCTGGCCCGCGTAGCGCAAGCGCTCGCCAAGGGGACCGAGAAGTGGTTTCCCGACGCGTACATCTTCGCTCTGGTCGGTGTGGTGGTCGTGGCTGTCGCTGCGTTCGCGAACGGGTCGTCTCCGCAGAATGTGGTCGACGCGTTCGGAAACGGCTTCTGGGACCTGACCGCCTTCACCCTGCAGATGGCGATGGTCGTTCTCACCGGCTACGTCGTGGCCACCTCTCCACCGGTCGCCAGATTGATCACACGGTTGGCGCAGGTGCCCAAGAGTTCAAGCAGCGCAGTCAGTTTCGTGGCACTGCTGTCCTGCTCGGTGTCGTTCCTGAACTGGGGTCTGAGCTTGGTGTTCGCCGGTCTGCTCGCCCGAGCCATCGCGCGGCGGGACGACCTGAGGACGGACTACCGAGCACTGGGGGCTGCGGCGTTCATGGGACTCGGGGCCGTGTGGGCGCTGGGAATGTCGTCCTCGGCCGCGCAGTTGCAGGCGACGGCAAGTTCGCTTCCGGCGACGCTGCTTTCGGTCACCGGTGTACTCGACTTCGGAACCACCATCTTCACGTGGCAGTCGTTGCTGATGTGCGTGATCATCATCGTTCTGACGGTCGTCATCGCGCACGTGTCCGCCCCCAAGGGTGCCGCGATCAAGACTGCCGCAGACATGAAGGTCGATCTCGACGACACCGTCGCCGAGCCTGCTCCGCGCAGCAGGCCGGGTGAGTGGCTCGAGTACAGTCGCATTCTTCCCCTCTTCGTCGGCGCAATGACCCTGGGATGGCTTGTCTCCCAACTGTTGACGCTGCCGGTGCTGTCGGTGGTCAGCAGTCTCAACGGCTATCTCTTGGTGTTCCTGATGCTCGGGCTCGTGCTGCACGGCACCCCGCGCCGCTTCCTCGATTCGGTGAGCAAGGCTGTCCCTGCGACCGCAGGCATCCTGGTGCAGTTCCCGCTGTACGCCGCGATGGCCGCCATGTTGACCAAGGCGGAGGGCCGGGGAAGCGTCACGATCTCCGAGCATCTGGCTACCTTCTTCACCGAGATCGGGTCCGGTGGAGGTTTCGCGGTGGTCATCGCGATCTATACCGTCGTACTCGGGCTCTTCGTCCCCTCGGGTGGCGGCAAGTGGCTGGTCGAAGCGCCGTACGTGATGCAGTCGGCGACGGATGTGCAGATGAACCTCGGTTGGACCGTCCAGATCTACAACGTCGCCGAGGCGTTGCCGAATCTGATCAACCCGTTCTTCATGCTGCCGCTGTTGGCCGTCCTGGGCCTGCGAGCGCGAGATCTGATCGGATTCACGTTCCTGCAGTTCATCTTCCACTTCCCTGTGGTCCTGCTGCTCGTGTGGCTCCTCGGTATGACCTTCGACTTCGTGCCGCCGGTCATCCCGGCCCAATAGCAGCCCGATATGATCGTCACCGCTGGAGCGAGAGTTCAGCGGTGGCCCCTATAGCCCAATTGGCAGAGGCAGCGGACTTAAAATCCGCACAGTGTCGGTTCGAGTCCGACTGGGGGCACCAGAGTCCATGTGGATCCGTTCTCGATTGCAGCACAACGTATTTCGAGAGTGTCGATGTACTGGGTGGACGCTAGCGGATGTGTACGGACCCCGAGGAGCAGCGGATTCTGCTCGTTGTCACAGAAATCGTGCGTTCGGCCGAGTTTGTGCTGCTCAGAGCGCTTTCGCAGGAGTGGGTATTGCCTCGAGTGTCATGGCTCGGTGTCACAGAATGTCACAAGTCATCACGAACTGGACGCGTGCGGCATTAGTCCGATCTGGCAAAAGGCTGCGCCGGTGACTCGATCTGTCGCGGCGCGGCAACGTCATCCGGAAGTGTCATTCGAGTAGATGAAGGGGCCGCTGGCCGAAGTCGAAGGGCACCGGATTTGTCTGGATGGGTCGCTACAGTGCAGGAACTCGCAACGATCAGAACAGAGGTGTCACGGGTGGCGAAGCGTCGAGGTTTTTTCGCGGAGATGCAGCACCAGAACCGGCTACGCGAACAACGTGACCGCCAGCAAGCACGGGCCCACGCTCAGGCGACTGCTCGAGCGGTGCGGTTGTCGGAAAAGGCGAGGCGCGATTGGGAGCGCGCGTGCGCCTCCGCCGACCGCGCGGCGAATCAAGCTTCGGCAGCCGCGGTCAAAGAACGCGCCCGCTTGCACGTGGAGGCGCAACTGGCAGAGGTCGAGGCGCGCAACGCCACCTTGGCAGAGAAGTACGAGGCGATCGACGGCATCCTGGCGGCCACACTGGACGTGGACGATTACGTCGACCTGAACGCTTTACGACAGAAGATCGAGCATCCGCCGTTCGATCGACCGGATCTGACTACACCGACACTTCCGCCTCCACCCCTACTGCTCCCACCGGAGCCGGTCTACGTCGAACCAGCTGCACCCGAGGGTCTCGGCTCCCTATTGGGGGGACGAAAACGCCATGTAGCAGCTGTGGAGCAAGCGCAGGCGATGTACTGGCAGCAGCGACAGGGATGGGAACATGCTGTCGCTCAACGCAATCACGCCCAGGAGGCCAACGAGCGCGCACACGGTGTCACCGAAGCGAACCGGCTACGGGCCCTTTCTGTCGCTCAGTCCGAGTACGAGGCGGAGTGTGCTGAACGCCGCAAACAGGTGATGCAGGCGAATGTCCAGTTGGAACGGCTGATGGTAGGGCTGCAGGAGGGTGAACCGAATGCGCTCGAAGAGTATGTTTCCATCGTGCTCGGGAATTCGGTGTACCCGGAATGTTTCGAGGTCCAACATGACTTCTTTTTTCACGGCCAGGATCGAGAACTCGAACTGACCGTTTCAGTACCCATTCCCTCGGATCTACCGACCGAGAAGTCGTTCAAGTACACCAAAGCAAGTGACACGATCACCAGCACGCCACTACCGCTGAAGGCGCGCAAGGATCGATATGCCACCGCAGTGGCCGAGGTCGCAGTCCGCACCGCACACGAAATTTTCGAGGCGGACCGTGACGGTGTGGTCAGCACGTTGTCGATGACAGTCGGGGTCGACACCGTGGACCCCGCCACTGGCCACCCCACTCGAATCACACTGGTTGAACTGGCGACAGACCGAACTGTCTTCGAGCGGCTCAATCTATCGGGCGTTCAGGCGGCCGCTACGCTCAAGCACTTGAATGCCGGTGTATCGAAGAATCCACATGACCTGATACCCGTGGGCAACACACGGGGAGTTCGCGGGTGAGTACCTATCAGAAAGACCCTGTCTGTGATCACACGTCTAGGACGCGATGACAGGCCCAGACGACACTATCCGGGCTCTTCGAACCACTCTGGTAGCCAAAGAGCGCGAGCTCAACGATCTGTTGGATCGGCTCAAAGTGGTCGAGCAAGAACGCGACGAGGCGCGATTGCACGCTGCGCGATGGGGCTCCTCACCAGAGCCAGCTTCGGGGCCCGCGCCTACTGGCGTGGTGGAGACCGACGACCGGATCGTGTTGCAGGAGGTGGGCATCTACACCTACCAGCACCCCCTGGAGAACGCCGAGCAATTCCGTGAACGATTGGCCACGGTTCGTGACGAGATCAAGGCTGCGGTCGTCGGCGGAGGGGCCATAGTCGCGTCGGACATGTTCAGCTTCAACAACTCTCTCGTCAAAGGCCGCAAGATGACTTCGGATCTGTCGAAGCTCATGCTGCGCGCCTACAACGCCGAGGCCGACATTTGTGTTCGTACCATCCGGGCGGGAAACCTCGCGACGGCCGTGAACCGTCTGGAGAAGGCTGCCGCGACGATCGCCAAGCTCGGAGACATGATGCAGATGCATGTCGCCGAGACCTATCACAGGCTTCGGGTAGAAGAACTCGAGCTCACAGCCGACTACATGATGAAAGTACAGGAAGAAAAACTCGCTCAACGTGAAGAGCGCGAGCGTCTCCGAGAGGAACGCAAGGTCGAGCAGGAACTGGCGGCGCAGCGGGAAAAGCTCGACAAGGAACGAGCGCACTATCAGAACGTGCTCGACTCCCTCGCCGGCCGCACCGATGCGGAGTCTCAGCGTATTCGAGACAAGTTGGGCGAACTCGACCAGGCCATCGCACAGAACGACTATCGTCGTGCCAACATTCGCGCTGGCTATGTTTACGTGATCAGCAACCGCGGTGCATTCGGACCGGATGTGGTCAAGATCGGTATGACGCGGCGGCTCGAACCGATGGACCGGGTCCGCGAGTTGGGGAGCGCCTCGGTACCGTTTCCATTCGATGTGCACGCGTTGTACTTCTCCGACGATGCCGTTGCCCTGGAGGGAGCGCTCCACGCTGCTTTCACGACTCGTAGACTGAACCACGCAAACCTCAGGCGAGAATTCTTCTTCGCCGAACCCGGCCAAGTGCGAGAGGTGTTGGCTCAGAAAGTGGGGAACCTGTTGGAGTACACGGAGGAACCCGAAGCGACGCAGTACTTTCAGAGTCGTGGTTCCTGGCCGACCAGCGTGCTGTCGCGGCCGGAAGTGTGATCAAGGCTTGGTTGGTGTCCGGTGAAACCGGCGCCAATAACGCTGTCCTGGTGCGCCCTTAGTACATGACGTTTCGTTCGTCGAGGCTGCACATGCATTGCTTTTCGTTGTGCTCGGAAGTCCGGGCGTGTTTACTGGTGTCTGGTGATCTCGCGCCCGTCGGCTTCGTTCGGCGGTTTCCCTAGTGCGCGGGCTTTCATATGTGGTTGCAGGAAGTCGAGGGTCGAACCCTCGAACAATTCGTGTACGACGGCGGGTCAGTGGCCGGTGCAGATTCGATGCGGCGATTACCGCCGTTCCATCGAGATCTGTTCGACGACTTTGTCTTCACCGCGTCGGCGGTAGCGGTGGGGGAGAGCGACTGGAGTAGATTCCCTATCGCGTGTATGGGCTATCTGTCGGCTGTCCACGGTGATCTTGCGTTGGTGCCGCCGCTGATCCCACCCGATACCGCGGCTGTGGTGGCGGGGGTGCTTTCCCGATTCACAAGGTTCAGATCCGGTGACAAGCGCGTCGCGGACGGGTCTCGCATCAACGAGGAACAGTATCGACTTGCCGAGGAGTTGTTCTTCGGTCTCGGTGCTGATCGTGGAGACGGCGTATGCGCGGCGGGGGCGCGTGCGCACAGCCGGATGTTGTCGGCGCGCATCGCGGACGGGTTCGTCCACCCGGCGATTGGGGCTCACCTGTGGAGTGATGTCCCCGCCGCACCGATGGCGCACCCGAACAGCGGTCCCGAGATCACCGTGCTCGAATCCGTGCAGACATTCGTCGCGACGTGGCGCGACTTCCCGGCCGAACGACCAGGCACCGAACGCGACATACTCACCGCCGCAAGGTGTGTGGGTTGGGCGGGCGTTGTGGCACCGATGGCTGCCGGTGACTCCAGCGGGTGGTTCGTACGCTCACCCGAGGGTGCTGGGACCGTCGGGGCTGAGGGCACTGTCGTTGGTGACCATGCCTCGGTCGATGCGGGCGATGACCCGGAATGAGGCCGGCGTCGTACTCAGTGATCGTGCAGTGACGGCAAACCGTCTCGGCTCCGGTACCGGCCGGGGAGGCTTCATCGCTCTTGTCGGTCAACTCGTCGATGCGATCGACCGGCAGGATCGGTGGGCAGTGGCGCGCCGCGCGACAGGTCGTTTGCTCGACGAGTTGTTGTCCGGGCAGTACGACGAATACTTCGGGGTGCCTACCACTTCGGCGGAGTGCCTCGGTCTCGACAATGCGCCGGTTGTGCTCGTCGACGACGGTCTGGCTATCGTCACTGCGCCTGTGATGCGCCGACACGTCGGTGTGGTGGGTGCCGTGTCGGCGCTTCTGGTGCAGGCCGAGGGTCGTGATGGCCCGTGGTTGGTGGCGTCGTTGACGCAGGACACGCTGTTGGACAGTGCGTTTCGGGGGCGGGTTCAGCACGAGGCGTTCGAGATCGACGCTGACCTCGAGATCATCGCTGCCCATGGTCCTCTCGATGCTCGCGCATCATCTATCGACTGGGTCGACGGCTCGGTGCTCCTGCGGCAGAGCGACACCGGTGTGACGACCGTTGCCGATGCGCGCGCCGAGGCCGCGACGTGGCCGCGGGAGAGTCGGCACTGGCTCGCCGACGACGGTCTCACGTTCGCGGGGTTGTATTTGCGTAGGTGCCACCCGGAACTGGTGCGTGAGTTCCCGCACCTATCGGTGTACACCCTCACGTGATGGTCCCCGTACAACCTCATATGTAGGTGCTCGGCGAGTCCTGTCGTAACTCGCCCACGACAAGGGCCACCCTTCG